>DAOUGF010000131.1:0-20385 GCA_034429295.1 Chloroflexaceae bacterium | reverse complement strand
CCCCCTTGGCGGGGAGCGCGAGGGGCGGAGCCCGCTCGCAAGACCACACACCGTGGTGGTAGTGGTATGGGGCGGCGCCGCGAGGCGGCGGGGTGCGGGGGCGGCCGGCGCCGACCTCGCTCATGCCCGGCCGGTGCTATAATCGCCGCCATGCAGATGAACGAAGTCGAGTTCCTGGAGGCGCTGCTGCGCATCCCATCGCTCTCCGGGCAGGAGGGCGAGGCCGCTGCGTTCCTGGTGGAACGCATGCGGGGCTTCGGTTGGGAGGCCTTCGTTGACGAGGCCGGCAACGCGGTGGGCCTGCTCGGCGAGGAAGGCCCGCTGATAGCGCTGCTCGGCCACATCGACACTGTGCCCGGCGTTGTGCCGGTGCGGGTGGAGGACGGCCGGCTCTATGGGCGCGGCGCGGTGGACGCCAAGGGCCCCTTCGCCACCTTCGTTGAGGCGGCGCGGCGAGCTGAGCTCCGCGCTCGCCACGAGGGGCGGCCCCTGCGCTGCCGGCTGGCCCTGATCGGCGCCACCGAGGAGGAGGCGCCCAGTTCCAAGGGCGCCCACTACGCCCGCGAGCGCTACGCCCCTGCCTTCTGCGTGATCGGCGAGCCCAGCGGCTGGAACCGGGTGACTCTGGGCTATAAGGGTCGGCTCGTGGCCCACTACCGCTTGGAGCAGCCCGCCGCCCACAGCGCCGGCGAGCTGCGGGCGGCCCCCGAGGCGATGGTGGCCTTCTGGCGGGCAGTTGAGGCCCGCTGCGCGGCCCATAACGCCGGCCGCGAGAAGCTCTTCGAGCAGCTCACTCCCTCCCTGCGGCGCGTTGCCAGCGGCGGCGACGGGCTCACCGACTGGGCCGAGGCCACCGTGAGCCTGCGCCTGCCCGAGGGCGTTGACCCCGATGCGCTCGCGGAGGAGTTGCGAGAGCTGGCGGGCGGCGCGAGCCTGCGTTTTGAGAGTGGCTGCCCCGCCTTCCGCAGCCCGCGGACCACGGCGCTCGCCGCGGCCTTCCTACGGGCCATCCGCGCCCACGGCGGCCAACCCGCCTTCCTCCACAAGACGGGCACCGCCGACATGAATGTTGTCGGCCCGGCTTGGGGCTGCCCTATCGTCGCATACGGGCCCGGCGACTCGCGCCTCGACCACACCCCCGACGAGCATATCGAGCTCGATGATTACCGCAAGGCGATCGCCATCCTCGCCGATGTGCTCTATCAGCTTGCCTCGTAGGATTCGCGCTGCAGAGCGTCTCCACCCACGGATCTGCGCCGCCGCGGGCCACGTGTGACGCTATCGAGCGCCGCCCGATGGCGGAATGCGAGCAGCGGCAGCACACCCGCAACTCCCTCAGGAGATGCGGGCGCCTGGAACTAAGCGCCCTTGAGCGCCGCTGGCGCGGCTCAGTACCCCCTGCCGATGGCTGCGGTGGTGGCCGCCAGTGGCCCGTTGGACGATCTGAGCAGCGCGTAACTGAATTCGGCGGGCCCGTAGAAGGATTAGGACGGCCACGCGGTGCTGCCCGTACAGCTCCGTAGCGAGCTTCGCCGCGGCGTAGAGCGGAGCTTGTGAGCGGGAGACGGCTCGGTGTCTGCGAGGGGCTGCTTGCGGGGCGCCAACGCCTGCTCACGTTGCTCAGGCCCTGACCTCAGCCTAGCGATGGGTAGCCAAACGGCTCCGCAGCGTTTATCTTATATCCACTCAGCTCATACTATCAGGCCCAACTACCACCGACGCTGATGGCACAGAATTTGATAAGAAGGAGTTCCCTACCCTTCGAGCGCCATCCCAGCCCCGGCTGACTAATCGTGGAGAATTCCGTCGTACAGAGAGGAGACGTCGTCGCGAGAGAAACTCTCCCCGGTGGGCCCGTCGGCGATACGGCGGCAGGGTGCGCCCGAGCCGTTCTGCAAGAGGCACGCCATGGCTACAAAACTCCGACGTCGCCTTGCGCTCTGCCACGTCTTGCTCGTCACAACCTTGCTCGCGTTCGGCTCCGCCGCGCCGAGAGCGATCGAGGCCGAGGGTAGCAGTACACTCTATCCGGCCAGCACCTCCGGTAATTTCCGCGCAAACCTCGAGTGGCGCACCACATTTTACGGAGCCGGCGACTCGCCCGGCTTTTTTATTCTGCGCCGCACGTTGCTCAAGGTCTATGCCGAGCAAGGCGAGCACATCCTCGTCGGTTCGAGCGGCGTGGGTGTGAGCGGCACGCCAAACGAAGGCGACATCCGCATCCTCAACCCCGGACAAGTCACAGGCCCGATCGGCACCGAGACGATCCCGCCCCTCACCGGTGTCGCCGATCCGCCCCAACCCGGCGCTTTCGCCAACGGTTTCAGCTGTGTGGCCCAACGGGCAACCCCCGGCAACGAGAGCCGTGGCCGGATCAGCAGCCGCCAGGCTGAGCTCGCCGGCCCGAACACCGAGAACAACCTGATCCCCGCCGGCTACCGCCCCTGCATCTACACCGCGCCCGTCACCGGCATCTACAATGTGATCTTCACCGGCCCCTCCGGCGCCAACTCGAACGAGGAGCCTAGGATCTCCGGCGGCATCGACCCGAGCGCCAGCGACTTCGGCCCCAATCAGCGCACCAGCGTCACCGCCTGGGATGTGAGTGTGCGCAAGGATCTGAACGACCTGGCCACGGAGAGCGGGCGCGTCTTCACCTATTACTTCGCCGGCAACTCCGGCGGCGGCGGGCGCAACGTCGTCAGCACTGCCGTCGTCGTCACCGACTTCGGCTTCATCTATCGGGTGCAGTACTCCGCCGACCCGTACGGCTTCATTGTCTTCTCCAACCAGTACGGCTATCGCGACACCAACGGTGCCCCGCTCTACCACGCGATTATGGCCGATCCCACGGCGCCCACTCAGGACCAGAACGAGCTCAAGGAGCTCCAGGGCGGCGTGCAGCTCTTCCCGCCCCGCTACCCGATCTTCTTCGATATGCCCTACGGCCCCGCCCTCGATGCCCTCGGCATCCCGCGGACGCCGATCGTCCCCTCGGTCGCCGGCTTCAACTTCGCGGGCACGCGGAGCGGGAACGTCTCCGGCGTGGACGAAGGCGGAACCTTTACCTTCCAGACCAGCCAGGCCGGCGTTTACAGCGTGATCATCAGCCGCGACGGCGTAGACTTCAACCCCGTTAACCCGCGCAACAAGCTGCTGCGTGGCATCGCGGAGGCGCCCGGCACGGTCACCGTGCGCTGGAATGGCCGCTCCAACGACGACGAGCCCTTCCCGGTGGGCGACTATCTGGCTAGCATAGTGGTGCAGGGCGGCGAGGTCCACTTTCCCTTCCTCGATGTGGAGAACAACGTCAACGGCGGCCCGGTGGTGGAACTGCTCACTCCGCCCGACGCTGACGGCGACGGTGTGGGTGACTGCCCGCCATGGAACGGCGGCTGCTTCGGCGCCTTCTACGACGACGCCGGCTACCGCACCGCCGACGGCACCCTGGTCGGCTCGGAGGTCGGCGGGCCTCTCTGCCCAGGCGGTGTCGGCCGCCCGCCCCGCGTGCTCGCCAGCGATCCGGTGCTTGGCTACGACACTCGCATCGACCAGCGGGCCTACGGCTTCCCCTACGACGCCAACCCGGATACGATCTGCAGCCCCGACGGCGGCTACGGCGACAAGAAGGGCCTCGATCTCTGGACCTTCTACCCCAGCAATCGCCTCGAGACGCCACTACGGATCGTGGACGCCACCGCTGTGACACTCCGCAGCTTTACCGCCAGCGCCAGCGATGAGGGTGTGACTCTGCGCTGGGAGACGGGGAGCGAGCTGAACACGGCGGGCTTCCATCTGCTGCGAGCCGACAACGGCGAGCGGGCCAGCGCCATGCGGGTCACCACGGCGCTGATCCCGGCCCGCGGCAGCGCATCATCCGGCGCCGCCTACAGCTGGGTTGATACGAGCGCGCGGGCAGGCGCCCGCTACAGCTACTGGCTCCAGGAGGTCGAGCTTGACGGTCGCACGAACGAGTACGGCCCGGCTGTCGTCGGGCCAGCCCCGAGCGACGGCCCCTTCAGCATCTGGCTGCCGCTGCTGCGCTGAATGGTATAGAATCGCCCGGATCAGCAGAGCAGCGAGGAGAGCATGACGGAACAACCATTCTTCGCGCCGGTCGAGTATCACGACGGCGACATGACCATCCGCGCCTACCGCCCCGGCGACGGTGCCGCGCTCCAACGCGCGGTAGTGAGCTCATACGAGCATCTGCGGCCGTGGATGCCTTGGGCGCGGGCCGAGCAGAGTATCGAGCAATCGGAGGCGTTCTGCCGGCGGGCAGCGGCGCGCTACCTCTTGAACGAGGAGTTTACCCTGGGCATCTGGCTGGGCGACGAGCTGGCGGGAGGCACAGGGTTCCACCTGCGGGAAGGGCCGCTGGAGCTACGCAACGCCGAGGTCGGCATGTGGATCAGCGCGGCCCGCGCCGGCCAGGGCCTCGGCACACGGGCCCTCGCGGCCATGTTGGCCTGGGGCTTTACGGCCTGGCCTTGGGAGCGACTGAGCTGGCACTGCGATGTTCGCAACGTGGGGAGCGCCCGAGTCGCGGAGAAGAACGGCCTGATCCTCGAGGGCACCCTGCGCTCGAACGCCTTCGATGTGGAGGGGCGCCGGCGCGACACCCGCATCTACGCCATCCTGCGGGGCGAGTGGGAGCGGCGTAATCCGTAGTCTGTAGTCCGTAGTCCGACTGTACGGGCTACGGACTTCGTGTACTGCTTCATCACCATGGCACAGGGCTGCATCCCACCGCCACCCCTCAGGCTGCGAGCTTCGGGGCGCGGCGCAGCTGCGCTGGTGTGCCAACCTTCAAAGCAGCACACGTAGCCCGTAGTCCAGCTGTACGGACTACGGACTACTGACTACGTGGTACACTTGCGCCCATGGCTAGCCAAGCACCCTGGCGGGGCGCCGCGCCGCGCGTCGCGGTCGCCCTCTTCTTCGCCGCACTGCTGCCGCGGCTTTGGGCCCTCGGCTGGGGGCTGCCCTATGTCGAGCACTCCGACGAGCCGGCCCTGATCGATGTGGCCGTGCGTATGGTGCAGCGGGGCGACCTGAACCCCGGCATGTTCCTCTACCCCTCGCTCTACTTCTACCAGCTCGCCGCGGTGATCCGCCTCCACGGCGTTTGGGGGATCAGCCAGGGCCTCTACAGCTCGCTCGCCGACATCCCGGCCAAGACCTATCTCTACACCACGGCGCCCGCGCTCTACCTCTGGGCCCGTGCGCTCACGGCGCTGCAGGGCGCCGCTATCATACCGCTGCTCTTCATCCTGGGCCGGCGCATGTTCGGCTGGCGGGCCGGGCTGCTCGGCGCTACCGCCCTCGCCCTCTCCTCCTACCACGTTGAGCACTCCCACTTCGTCACCACCGATGTGCCGACGGGCCTCTGGGTGACGCTCGCGCTGCTCGGCGCGTGGGGCGTGGCGACCACGGGGCGCTGGCGCGACTACCTGCTCTGCGGCGTCGCCACCGGCCTGGCGGCGGGCACCAAATACAACGCCGGCGTCGTCGGCCTCGCCCTCGCCGTCGCGGCACTGATCTTCGTGCTCGATCGCAGACGACCGACGACCGACGACCGACGACCGACGACCGGCGACCGACGACCGACGACCGACGACCGACGACCGACGACCGATGGAGGATGGTGGTCAGAGATCGGCCCGGCCGTCGGTGAGTGGTGGTTGGTGGTTGGCTTGGGCGCGGCGCTTTCTCGTCGCCGCGCTCGCGATGATGATCCCCTTCGCGGGCATCATCGCGCCCTGGACGATCCGCAACTATGTGACGTACCAGCGCCTGATCATCATCGACACGCTCGGGCCGGTGAACCTCTGGATGGCGATGAGCGACGCGGTGAACGAGGGCCGGGGCGAGGGCGAGGCGAAGGCGATCCTGGCCGGTATCCCTCAGGAGGAGCGCCAGGATTTTGTGAGCGAGGATATCAGCCGGATCGTGCGGGAGGACCCGGGGCGCCTGGTGCGCAACTTTGTGCCTCACTTCCTGCATATCTGGAAGGCCCAATTCGTCGAGGATTTCATCGTCAAGGTGAGCTTCTTCACCAGGCCGCTGCGAGAGATCTGGCCGATCGGCGCCCTAGGCGATCTGATCTGGCTGGTCTTCACGGCCGCCGCGGCCTTCGGGCTGGCGGCGCGCCCGCGGGATGGCGGATTCCGGCTGCTGGCCTACGGCTGGATCGCCTACTCCTGCCTTACTGTGATGCTGATCCACGTGGAGCCACGTTACCTGCTGCCGATCTGGCTGCTCAGCGGGCTCTACGGCTCGGCGGCCCTCGGTGCGCTGGCCGGCTGGCTCGCCTCGCGTCGCTCCGACCCCTCCGGCGCCCGCCGGGCAGCCCTGGCCTACGCCCGCTCGCCCTGGGGCCTCGCGGGACTGGCGCTCTGCATCACCTTCCTGGCCCTCTGCTTCACCTACCGCAACTACCCGCAGTTGATCGCCCAAGGGATGCAGCGCGAGCTGCACCGGGCCGAGGCGCAGCGGGCGCTGCGGGCGGGGGATCAGGAGGGCGCGATCGCCGCATACGAGCGCATGCTCGCGGTCGACCCCGACTTTGTTGATGGGCGCACCGAGCTCGCGCGGATCTACCTCGACCGGGGCGAGTACGAGGCCGGCTGGGCCGCCCTCGGCGACCGCCACACCCACCGCGGTGATGTGATCCGCGGCGCCCTCGCCCGTGGCCAGGGCGACTTGGAGCGGGCGGCCTTCTACTTCGAGGATGCGGAGGTGCGGGCCGGCGAGGATGTGCAGCTGCTCTCGCTCGAATGGCTGACACCCACGCCGCGCTACGCCCTGCAGCTCGGCAATGGGCTCGACTTCGGTTATCTGATGGGTTTCTCGTTCGGCGAGGACGGCCCGCCCGGCCCCGACGGCGCGCCCCGCACCTACCGCTGGCTCCAAGGCGATGGGCTGATCGTGCTGCCGCTGCCGGAGCCGCTGCGGGAGGGGGCCGTGGTGCGGCTGCGGGCCACGGGCGGCCTGCCCGGAGAGACGCCGCTCAGCGTGACCCTCGGCGATACTACGACGACCCTGCCGGTGCGGGCCGGGGAGTGGCGCATCTACCAGGTGGCGGTGCCGCCGGCGCTTGCGGGCCAGACCCGGCTCACCATCCGGCTCGAGGCGCCGACCTTCATCCCGGTGCAGCTGAACCCCAACAGCAGCGACGCCCGGCTCCTCTCGGTGATGATCAGCGACGTGGCGGTGGAGTAGGCGGCGCGGCGCCGCGGGCGAGCGACCCTGCTCGCGGGCCTTGCACTTGCACAGCGATATACCCTGCGGGGCCTGGCCCCGAAGCAGCGCCACCTGCGTGGTGCGCGGTTTTGTGGGGGCGTTTGCCCCACGCCCCGCCGGGCGTGTCGGGGCGTGGCCCCGGAGCAGTGCCACCTGCGCGGTGGGTGGGATGCGAGCGGGCTCCGCCCCTCGCGCTCCCCGCCAAGGGGGCGGCTGCCCCCTTGGAACCCCCGAAGCTGACGGCGTTCCCGAGCGAGAGTGGCTGGCGGCGCATGCCATGCACCGAGGTCGGGGTGCCGCACTACCAACTCGGCGGCAGTTGCCCAACAGCTTCGCCACAGAAGGTCCGGCGCTGACGTCGAGAGGGTACTGCAGTTCCCGCTCTCGGCGCCGAGGGGCCTGCAGCAATAGCGCCCTCGGCGCTGGCGGCCATCGGCTTTGGGGGTTTCCAAAGGGGGCAAGTGCCCCCACAAGAACGCCCACCGCGTAAGGTGGTGCGAGCATGAGGCGGCGGACGCAGTGGCGCGAAGCGCTTACGCCCGCAGGGAGAGACGGCGCCCCACAGGGTGCCAGCACTGGAGCAGCGATGAGCGTAGAGAGCGTAGAGAGCGCAGAGCGCGTGGAGGCGGGCGGGGCGCCCGCCGCGCCGCGGCGCTACCCCTTCACCGTAACGGTGGTGATCCCGGCCTACGAGGAGGCCCACGGCATCGCCGCCGTGGTAGCCCGCGTCCGCGAGGCCCTGCCCGAGGCCGAGATCCTGGTGGTTGATGACGCCTCCAGCGACGGGACCGCCGAGGCCGCCCGCGCCGCCGGCGCCCGCGTGGAGCGCCACCCGGTCAACCGCGGCAACGGGGCCGCCGTGAAGACTGGCATCCGCCGGGCCACCGGCGAGGTGGTGCTGCTGATGGACGCCGACGGCCAGATGGACCCGCGCTACATCCCGGCCATTCTCGGCGGCATCGCCGACGGCTACGATATGGTGGTCGGCGCCCGCACCCGCGACACCCAGGGCGATAGCCTCATACGCCGCCTCGGCAACGGCGCCCTCGACGCCCTCGGCGGCTACCTGGTGGAGTCCGAGGTGCGCGATCTCACCAGCGGCTACCGGGCCATGCGCCGCGACGTGATCATGGAGTTCCTCCACCTCCTGCCCAACCGCTACTCCTACCCTACAACTAGCACCCTCGCCCTGCTCAAGGCGGGCTACAGCGTCGGTTTCGTCACGATCGAGGGGCAGCGCCGCCAAGGTGGCCGCAGCCGCCAGAAGCTGCTCAAGAACGGCGTCCGCTTCGGCCTGATCATCCTGCGGATCGTCTCGCTCTTCGCCCCTCTGCGAGTCTACTTCCCCATCGCCGTGGTGATGTTCTTGCTCAGCCTGCTCGCCTACATCGCCAGCGTCATGGTCAGCGGCGTCTGGCTCAAGATCCCGAACGCCACCGCTGCGCTCTTCGTCGGCAGTATAATCATCTTTATGTTCGGTCTGCTCGCCGAACAGATCGCCGCCCTGCGCTTCCAGCGCCGCGACGAGTGAGGCTATTCGGGTGGGGAGTGCTCAACCCTCATCCCTCAACCGCCCATGAAAAAACTGCTCCCCTGGCTCCTACGCCTCCTCGGCCCGGCCCTGCTCCTGCTCTTCCTCGCTACCGCCGACCTCCAAGAGCTCTGGCGCACCGTCCGCACGGCGAGCCTCTGGCCGATCGCCCTCTCGCTGCTGCTCATGCCGCCCTTCGTGCTGATCAAGTCTTGGCGCTGGCTGCGGATCATGCGCGAGATGGGCCTGCGGCTCGACTTCCCCACCGCCTGCGCCCTCTACACCGTCGGCCTCTTCTACGGCGCCACCACCCCCGGCCAGGCCGGCGATCTGCTCAAGGCGCTCTACCTGCGCGACCGCGGCCAGCCCCTCGCCCCCGCCACCCTCAGCGTGGTGCTCGATCGTCTCTTCGACCTGCTGATCATGGCCGCCCTCGGCACCCTCGGCATCTTCGCCCTCGGCCAGTTGCTCCCCAGCCGCGAGCTCCAAACCGCCCTGGTGCTGCTGATGGGCATCGGCCTCGCCGCGCTCACCGCCGTGCTGCTGGCCCGCCGCCCCCGCCAGTGGGCCCTCACTGTGGCTCTGCCGCGCCTCGCGCCCGGCCTCCAGACCACCCTCGCCCGCTGGAACAGCCAACTCAGCGGCCTCACCCTGCACCCGGCCCTGCTCGTCGAGCTCACCCTGCTCTCGCTTGGCTCGGCCTGCTTCACCTTCCTGCGCCTCTGGCTGCTCTTCCTGGCCCTCCGCCTCGACCTGGTGCCGCTCTACCTGGTGGTCGGCGCCTCCGCCCTGATCGCGGTGCTCCAGGTGCTGCCGATTTCGATCGCCGGCGTGGGCGTGCGCGACGCCGTGCTGATCGCTATCCTGCTGCCCTTCGGCTACCAGGCCGAGCAGGCGCTCACCCTCTCGGCGCTCTTCCTGCTGATCAACCTCGAGCACATCCTCGTCGGCTTCATCCTCTCCTTCTGGTATCCCCTTGGCAGGTTGGCCCCACCGCCCGGCGAGGGCGCAGCCGAGATCGGCTAACGCCGTGCTACAATATCGCTCGTATGTCAACCTACGAGCGCTACGCGCCGCTCTACGACGCCAGCGGGCAGGTGCGCTTCGCCCTGCTGGCCCATAGCTACCTGGACGAACTGCTCGCCCGCCATCCCGCCCCGGGCCGTCGCGCCCTCGACCTGGCCTGCGGCACCGGCACACTCGCCCTGCTGCTCGCCGGCGACGGCTGGGATGTGACGGGCCTCGACAGCGCGCCGGCCATGCTCGCCCAAGCCAGAGCCAAAGCCGCCGACGCCGCTGCGGGCGGGCAGCTGCGATTCGTTGAGGGCGACATGCGCAGCCTGGAGGGCGTGGTGCCCGCGGCGAGCTTCGATCTGGTGACCTGCCTCTACGACAGCCTGAACTACATGCTGGAGGAGGAGGACCTGGCGGCCTGCTTCGCCGCCGCCGCCTTCGCCCTCGCCCCCGGCGGCCTCTATGTGGCCGATATGAACACCCGCCACTTCCTGGCGTTCGATTGGGGCGAGTGCGCCATCAGCGAGCAGAGTGGCTACGTGCAGATCGAGCGCAGCGCCTTCGACCCCGCCCGCGAGACCAGCGCGATGCTGCTTACAGGCTTCGTCGGCGACGATGAGCAGGGCTACGAGCGCTTCGACGAGCTCCACATCGAGCGAGCCTATCCGCCGGAGCAGGTGAGGGCCTGGATCGAGGCCGCGGACCTGCGCGTCGAGGCCATGTACGACAGCTTCACCTTCAGCCCACCCGGCCCGGAGACCCAGCGCATCTTCTGGGTGGCGCGGAAACCGTTATCCTAGTCCGTAGCTGTGCAGCTTCGGGAGGTT
This sequence comes from Chloroflexaceae bacterium, assembly GCA_034429295.1. GTDB lineage: Bacteria > Chloroflexota > Chloroflexia > Chloroflexales > Chloroflexaceae > OHK40. Next base: position 9,768 of record DAOUGF010000131.1, on the reverse strand, counting down.
GGCACACCGGCGTCGCTGAGCCGCGCTCCCAAGCTTGAAGCGTGGGGAGCTGAGCAGGCGACAGGATGTGCCAAGGTGAAAACAGTTCGACTACGGACTATGGACTGCGACTACAGACTACGGACTACGGACCATGAGCGTGCTGCCGACCATTGATGAGAAGGCCCGCTATGTCGAGCGGATGTTTGCCCGGATCGCCCCCGCCTACGACCGGGTGAACCGCGTGATGACCTTCGGTCTCGACCAGGGCTGGCGCCGGCAGGTGGTGGAATTGGTGGCCCCACCCGTGGGTGGCGCCACGCTGGATGTGGGTACCGGCACCGGCGATATGCTGCCCGAGCTCGCTGCCTGGAGCCGCACCGGGCTGAGCGTGGGCTTGGACTTCACCGTACCGATGATGCGGGCGGGCTGGCCGAAGCTCGCCCACATGCGGCCGGACCAGGTGGCCTTCGTGGGTGGCGACGCGCTGCAGCTGCCCTTCCCCGACGAGTCGTTCGATGCGATCACCAGCGGCTTCGTGATGCGCAACGTCACCGATATCGCCCAGGCCTTCCGCGAGATGTACCGGGTGGCCCGCCCCGGCGCCGCGATGGCCTGTCTGGAGGTGGCGCGGCCCCTCAACCCGCTCATTCGGCTTGGGCACCGGCTCTACTTCGAGGGTGTGGTGCCCTGGATCGGGCAGTTGCTGGGCGGCGACCGGCGGGCCTACACCTACCTGCCCCAGTCGGCCAGGGCCTTCCCGCCGCCGGAGCGCCTGGCCGAGATCATGCGTGAGGCGGGGTGGGCCCATGTGAGCTATCGGCTGGTAGGACTCGGCGCGGCGGCCATCCATGTGGGGACCAAGCTATGAGCGACTATGACGACGATCTGCCCCCGCGGCGCGAGAATCTGATGCAGCGCCGGCTGCGCAAGGCCCGCGGTGAGGAGGTGGACGACGACCTGGAGGCGTACGCGGGCTACGGCGATGACGACGACTACGCGCTCAGGCGCCTCGGCGGCTACGGCGCCCCCCGCGCCGCCTACCGTCCCGCCACGGGCGGTGGCGGCTGTGCCCAAGCCGCCCTTTATCTCACCGTCGGCGGCTTGCTCGCCCTGATCATCGTAGGGCTCTTCCTCAACCGGGCCATCGGCGACCTCGGCCGCCTCTTCGAGCCCCCCAGCGTCGCGGAGATCCTCGCCACCCCCACGCCGGAGATCATCAGCGGGGCGGCCGTGGTGCAGCGCATCCAGCAGCTCAGCCGCCTGGAGACGGCCTCCTACACGATCGAGACGGTGATCGAGGTGAACCAGAGCCAGGGGAACCCGTTCTTCGACTTCTTCGCCGGCGACGCCCTGCTGCTGATCGCCCACGGCACCGTGGTGGCCGGCGTCGATCTCGGCGACCTCGATCCCGAGGCCGTCACTGTCTCGCCCGACGGGAGCACGATCACGGTGCGGCTGCCGCCGGCCGAGGTGTTCATGACCACCCTCGACAATTCCCGCACCCGCGTCTATAGTCGCAACCGGGGCTGGTTCGCGCCAGACAATATCGATCTCGAGACCCTAGCGCGCCAGGAGGCCGAGGCTCGCATCCTCGAGGCCGCCTGCGAGGACGGCGTGCTGAGCAAGGCCACCGAGCAAGCTCAGGACGCGCTGCGTCAGTTCCTCGGCCTGATCGACGATGCGGAAATCGTGGTGATCCCGGCGACGCCCGCGCCCTGTCTCCCGGCCGGCCCTACGGCCACGCCCACACCGTAGCACTAGTTGACAGCTTGTTCACGAACAAGGGCGGGAAGTCGTGGTATCATCCAACGAGCAGGCCGCGCCACTCCTCGCTGATCTGTACCGTTTGCGCGGTGCCGCGGAGGCACAGAGCATGGCCATCGCCCAGACTGTCTTGATCGCCGGACTCGGCAGTCGAGTCGAAGCATATCTCGTCCCGATCCTCGGCGATCATGGCTATCAGGTGCGCACGGCCATGGGCGTGGACGCTGTGATGGCGAGCATCAGCCGCTCGATCGATCTGGTCTTGCTGGATCTGCCCGGCGCCGCCGAGCTCGTCCATCTCCCTGGCGTGCGGGCCGCCTGTCCCGCGGCGCTGATCGTCATCGGGCCAGGCCGCGACGACCGGCTGCTGATCCAGGCCCTCGAGCTCGGCGCCGACGACTACGTGGCCCGGCCTTTTCGTACCACCGAGCTGCTGGCTCGCATCCGCGCCCAGCTCCGCCGGCGCCAGCGCAGCCAAGGGATGGTCCTCACCTTCGGCCCCCTGAGCATCGACCCGCACAGCCGCGAGGTCTACTATAACGGCATCCCGCTCCAGCTCTCGGCGGAGGAGTACTACCTGCTCATCCTGCTCGCGGCGCGGCCCGGGCACGTCTATCCCGCCGATTTTCTAGCGAAGCAGATCTGGGGCAGCCGGCGCGGCGAGCCGGAGATCCTGCATAGCACCGTGGCCCGCCTCCGCTCGCTGATCGAGCACGACCCGCGGGAGCCCACGATCCTCGGCGGCGACGGCAGCAGCGGCTACTGGCTCAGCGGCGCCCTCCTGGAGGCTCGCGAGCTAAACGGCGACTGAGCGCTCGCGCGGAGCCGGCTGTGCCAACCTTGCGAAGCAGCACATCTATGCCGTAGCCCACTACCGCCGCTCCACCGCCGTCGCCACGTTCATCAGGTAGGTCACCCGCACCGCATCCCCTGGCTGCGGGTTCTCGTACGCACTCTCGGCGCCCACCCGCGCCCGCCGCGGCTGGCTCTCTCCCTCGTGGGTGTAGATCAGGTCGTAGAAGAGCGTCCCGTGGATGCTCACGCCCTGCACCTCGTTCAGCACTGCGTCCCGCGTCCCGCTTACGATCATCGCTGATGTGCCCTTGCTCTCTCACTCTCCACTACTTCCAGCCTCACTCAGCGGCGGCCCCGCCACAGCGAGCACGTAGCGCTCGGTGGAGAGGTAGCGCCGGGCGGCCTCGACGATCTGCTCGCGGGTGACGGCGCCGATGATCGCCGGATAGCGGTCGATATAGTCGAGCCCGAGGTCGTGGCGTTCGATCGTCAGCAGCGTCGCCGCGATGCCATCGTTCGTCTCCAGGCCGAGCACCAGGCTCCCGGTGAGATAATCGCGGGCGTCGGAGAGCTCCTGGTCGGTGGGGCCATCGGCGATGAACTGCGACACCTCCCGCAGGATCGCGGCGATCGCCCGCTCCACATTGGCTGGGTTCACGCCCGCTATGGCCGACCACGGGCCGGCCCCGAGATCGGCCTCGAGGCCGCTGTAGCAGTAGTAGGCCATGCCTTGCTGCTCACGCACCTGCTCGCCGAGGCGCCCACCCATACCGAGGCGACCGAGGATCATATTCGCCATCATCGCCGGGTAGAAGTCGGGGTCGCGGCGGCGCAGCCCGTGGACGGCCCAGATCACATCCGACTGCACCTTGCCGGGCATGGGGATGTCGCGCCGCTCGATGCCCTGGAGCGGCGGCGCCGGGGGCAACTCCAGGGCGGGGGGCGCGCCCGCGGGGTTCCATTCGCCCAGGCGGCGCTCCAACTCCTCGATCACGGCCTGCGGCTCCACATCCCCCACAACGGCGATCGCGCCGCCGGCCGGGTGGTAGCGCTGGTGGAAGGCCACAAGATCGTCGCGGGTGAGGGCCTGCACACTCTCGACGGTACCGCTGGAGAGGCGGCTGTAGGGGTGCTCGGGCGGGTAGAGCATAGCGCGGGCGGCGCGGCTGGCCTGGGTGCCCGTCTCCTGCTCGCTCTCTCGCAGGCCGGTGAGGAACTGGCCCCGCAGCCGCTCCAACTCGTGGGTGGGGAAGGTCGGCCTGGCCAGCATGTCGGCGAGGATCTCGAGCACCAGCGGCAGATCCTCGGCCAGGGCCTTGCCGCCGAAGCTGGTGCCGTGGAGGCCGCCGCCCGCATCTACGCTGGCACCCCGCTCCTCCGTCTCGGCCACGATCTGCTGGAAGCTCCGCTCGCCGGCGCCGCGGATGAGGGCCGCGCCGGTGAACACGGCCAGTCCGCTCTTGGCCGCCGGCTCGTGGATCGCGCCGATCCGCAGCTCCCCGCGCACGCTCACCGTAGGCGTGCTGGGATTGCGCTGCACTAGCGCCACCAGGCCGTTCGCGAGCACGTGCCGGGTCGCCCCGGCGATGCCGCTCTGTCTCTTCGCCATACTGGCTCCTGATGTTTTCCCACAGAGGCACGGAGAGCACGGAGCCGGGCAGCTGATGCTTCGCTTCCTTGCGGCTGCGCCCAGATTGAGGGCCCTGCCAGAGCGCTGCCACCATCGAACGCCGTATCCCTCCCGCCCTCTGTGTCCTCTGTGTCTCTGTGGTTAATCCTGCTCTTCCGTCGGGATGAAATGGCCGACCACGCGGCGCCGCTCGGTGAGGTACTTCTGGGCGACACGCCGCACATCCTCGGCGCTCACTGCCGAGAGCTCGTCGAGCAGCGTCTCGACACGACGATAGCTGTCGAGCACCTCCCACATGCCGAGCTGCAAGGCCTGATTCGTCACGCTCTCGCTGCCGTAGGCCACCTGAGCCCGCACCTGCTTGAGCACCTTGGCCAGCTCGTCGGCGCCCACGCCGTCCTGCTGGATCTTCGTGACTTCGCTGATCAGGGCCGCCTCAACCTCGCTTGCCGAGCGACCCTCGCGCACCGTGGCGCTTAGCTCCAGCAGGAAGGGGTCACGGCTGGGAGTGTAGCTGCTCCAGGCCGCGGCGGCCAGCTCCGTCTCGACCAACGCTTTGTAGATCCTCGCGCTGCGGTTGGTCTGCGCGCCGCCGCCCATAAAGCTCAGGGCCTTCGCGCCGCTGAGCACCGCGTCCAGCACGGCCACGGCCGCGAAGTCGGGGCTGCGACAGTCGGGGGCCAGATAGCCGATCTGCACATACTCGGCGGGGCCGGGGCGGCGGATCGTCACCCTGCGCTCACCTTGGGGCTCGGGCTCCACGGCTCGCAGCTTGGGCAGCTCCGGGCCCCGCGGCAGGCCGGCGAAATATGTCTCGGCCTTGCGCAGCATCTCCTCCGCCTCAAAATCGCCCACCAGCACCAGCACTGCGTTGTTCGGCATATAGAAGGTCTGGTAGTAGGCGTAGAGCTCGTCGCGGGTCATCCCGAGCAGGTCGCTCTTGTAGCCGATCACCGGGTGATGGTAGGGATGGGCGGTGAACGCCATCGCCTTCACGGCCTCGTCGAGCCAGGTCTCGGGGTAGTTGGCGTAGCCCTCCAGCTCCGAGATGATCACGGTGCGCTCACTCTCCACCTCGGCCGCATCGAAGAGCGCGTTGACCATGCGGTCGGACTCGATCCGCAGCCCGAGCTCGATCCGGTCGGCCGGGAGCGTCTCGTAGTAGGCCGTGTAGTCGATCCAGGTGAAGCCGTTGAAGGTACCGCCGTTGCGGGCGATCAGGCGATCGAACTCGCCCCGCGGGATGCTGGGCGTGCCCTTAAAGAGCATATGCTCGACCCAATGGGAGATGCCGGTCTGTCCGCTCGGCTCGTTGCGGCTGCCGACGCGGTACCAGACCCAACTGGTGGCCACGGGCGCGCTCCGCACCTCTTTGATCAGCACCAGCATCCCGTTGGGCAGCGTGTGGGCCTGGACTGGTGATGTCATAGTGACTCCTTGAGTAACCAGCCTTCGTGGGGGCTCACAGGGGAGAGCCGACCGGCCGCGAAGGTCTCAGGCGGTCGTTGGCCGACGCTCGTCGGTCGTCTGAAGCCGCCTCACCCGCTCGGCGAACTCGCCCACGAAGCGCACCACGGCCCGGGGCGCCTCCCGCTGCGGCAGGTGACCCACCCCTTTCAGCACCAGCACTTGGGCGTCGGGCAGGTTGTCGCGGAAGAACTCGAACGAGCCGCGGGGCAGGAAGGTGTCGCGATCGCCCCAGATCAGGGCGGTGGGGCAGGTGATGCGCCGCAGGTCGGTAGGAGTGAAGAAGCCGGTCGCGGCCACGTCTTCGGCGTCGGCGGCGGCCGTGGCGGCGGCGATGAACTCCCGCACGCTCTCCCGCAGGAAGAGCTCCTGAAAGCTATGCTGGGCGAGGTAGAGCGCCGCCGGCACCCGCCCGAACATCTGGCGGTAGATCGCCCGCACGGATCGCAGGTCGGGCACGGACACCGTGGCGACGAACGAGTCCCAGGAGGCGCGGCCTTCCAGCAGCGCGCCGCCCGGGTCGATCAGCACGATTCCGCGCACCAGCGCGGGCTCTTCCAGGGCCATGCGGGCGGCGATCCAGCCGCCCATCGAGTTGCCGACGAGCAGGGCCGGGCGGCCCACCACCTCGCGCACCAACGCGGCGACCACCGCGACCTGCTCGGCGATCGTGGCGTACTTCCGGCCGGGCGGGCGCCCGCTCAGGCCGAAGCCAGGCAGATCCAAGGCGAACACTGGGCCGATCCGCGCCATGCCGCGGATCGTGAAGGCCCAGGTGAGGGCGCTGTCGGCGATGCCGTGGATGAGCACCAGCGGCATCTCGGGGTCGCTGCCGGGCAGCCCGGCGCGCTGGTAGAAATGGGTGCTGATCCCGGCGAGCCGGCGCTCCTCGCTTGTCACGCCGCTGCGTAGCAGGGCGCGCCTGGTGAGGCCCATCGTGAGCGGGATCAACACCCGCGACAGCGGCTCGCCCAGGGCGATGCGGCGCCGCAGCTCGTTCTCAACCACTGGTCACCTCTTCGCCGCCACAGCGACATAGAGCCTCGGGGGGCCGTTAGGATGGAGCTGAAAGGGCGGCCCATCTGGCCGCCCTCCCCGAGCGCAACGGCCGAACGTCACCTCATCATTTTAGTACGACGCGGCGCGGCTCACACCTTCCGAAGGCGTGGTGACGAGCACTTGGGCCTGGCCGCCGGTACGCGCCCGGTAGTCGGCGACGAGCCGCTCGGCGAAGTCGTCTACGGCGCCGATGCTCACCAAACTCACCGTGCTGCCGCCGAAGCCGCCGCCAGTGATGCGGGAGCCGTAGCAGCCGGGCAGACCGCTTGCGATCTCCACCAGGGCGTCGATCTCGGGCACGCTCACCTCGTAATCATCCCGCAGGCTGGCGTGGGACTCGTACATCAGCTGGCCGAAACCGGCCAGATCGCCCCGCTCCAGGGCCTCGGCGGCCTTCAGGGTGCGGCTGATCTCGCTCACCACATGGCGAGCGCGGGGCAGCACCGCTGGCGGGAGTAGGTCCGCGTTGGCCTCGAGTTGCTCGGGGCTCACGTCTCGCAGCGCCATGATCTTCGGCATGCGCTGCCGCAGCAGGCGCACGGCCTCCTGGCAGGCGGCCCGCCGTTCGTTGTACTCCGAGCCGACCAGCGAGTGGCGCACGCCGCTGTCGCAGACCACCACCCGCACGTCGGGCGGGATGGGGATGGTCCTGTAGCTAAGGTCGCGGCAGTCGAGCAGCAGGGCGTGGCCGGCCCGCCCCAGGGCCGCCATAAACTGGTCCATGATTCCACACTGCATGCCGACGAAGCTGTTCTCGGCGCCTTGGGCCAGCAAGGCCAACTCCTCGCCAAGTAGATTGACATTGTTGAGCAGCTGCATGGCGTAGCCGACGGCCACCTCCAGCGAGGCCGAGGAGGAGAGGCCGGCGCCGATAGGCACATCGCTGGCGATCAGCAGGTCGGCGCCGATGAGCGGGAGGTCGCGGGCGAGCATGCCCTTCACCACGCCCCGCACATAGTTGCTCCAGGGGCGCTCACTGCTGCGCTCGATCTGGTCGAGGCTGAAGCTGTCCTCGGCGTCGAACTGCTCGCTGTAGACATTCAGCTGGCGATCGGCGCGGGCGCGGGCGGCCACGAAGGTGGCGCGGTCGATCGCGATCGGCAGGACGAAGCCCTCGTTATAGTCGGTATGCTCGCCGATCAAATTGACCCGGCCGGGAGCGCGCACGATCAGGCGCGGGTGGGTGCCGAAGCGGGCGGTGAAGGCTTCCCTCAGAACGCTGATCTCCGGCATAGGCCGACTCCGTCTGCTAGGCAGGATGCTAAAGCTTGAAGGTCGGATCGCGGGCCCGCAGCACGCTCCGCTGTGCGGCGTTCGATCCTGTCACCAGTTTCGGCCCGTCCGGGCCAGGAGCGCCCCTAGTCTACCACAAGCCGGTAGACTGGCGCACCCGGGCTGCTCCCAAGCGAGGTTGTGCCGTGCGGCACGGACTTGCGGGCGCTGTCGCCCCGCACCCCGCCGTCAGGGGGCGGACGCCCGCCCCCTGACAACCCCCGCGCCGGGGGCCTCGCCCCCGGGCCCCCAAAGCCGACTGCGTTCCCAGGCGAGGACGGCTGGCGGCGCATGCCCCTCGGCGCCGAGAGCGGGAGCGGCACTACCCGCTCGACGCCACCTGCCCCACAGCTTCGCTGCCCAAGGGGGTCGTGGTGGGAGCGAAGCTGCCCGGCAACTGGCAGGAGCACGACGGGCATTATCCGCTCTCGGCGCCGAGGGGCATGTAGCGATGGTATGCGGATTGAGGCGGCCGTCGGCTTCGGGGGTTCCAAGGGGGCAGCCGCCCCCTTGGCGGGGAGCGCGAGGGTCAGAGCCCGCTCGCAACTTCACCCACCGTGCAGGTGCACTGCTTTGGGGAGCTCCCTCGGACGGAGAGCGAGGCACCCGCCCCTCCCCTTGGCGGGGAGCGCGAGGGGCAGAGCCCGCTCGCAACTTCACCCACCGTGCAGGTGCACTGCTTTGGGGAGCTCCCTCGGGCGGAGAGCGGGGCGGCAGCGCTCGCATCCCCCGGCCGGGCGAGGGGCGGCGGCGCCCCCACACCGGCTACGCCAGCACCCGCCCCTCGCCCTCGCGCCTGGTGATCTTGCGCTCGTCGAGATGTTCGAGGAAGGCCAGGGCGTATTTGCGGCTGCTGCCGAAGCGGTCTCGCAGCTGCCCGACGCTCACGCTCCCGGTCTCGGCGATCGTCTGTCGCACCCAGGCCACCAGCTCGTCGTAGCTCTCAGGAAGGAAGAAGACGTCGGGCGCCACGCGGACCAGCAAGCGCCGGGCGAGGGCCCAGGCCAGCAACTCGCCGTCGAGCTCGGGGGCAGGCGGGCTGAAGGGCGCCCGCGCCATCGCGGCCAGGGCGGCATCGAGGGCGCGGCGCTCGGCGGGGGAGGGCTGTGGGTCGTGGCCACTCAGCCAGACACTCGTCTCATTCCGGCCGATCAGACCGCGGCGAGCGGCCTCGTCCAGCACCGGGCCGAGGGCTCGCGGGGCGAGGCGCAGCTTCTGCCGCAACTCCTCGCGGGGCATCCCCTCCCGGAGCGGGAACTTTGTATGGTAGGCCCGCAGCGGCGGCAGCATGCGCTCCACGAGCTTCGCCCAGCCCGCTTCGGAGACAAGGAGGGCGCTCGCTACGCTCGCAGAGAACGCCCTCGCATCGCTCGGACTTGGGGACGAAGGAGCACCTGACGGTGCTGACAGGTTCTCCCTGTCCTCCTGTCCCCCCGTCCCCTTGTCCCCTTGTCCCCTCACCGGGCCTTCGGGCAACACAATCACTTGTCCCTGCGCCGCGACCTGCCCCACGATCTCTGCCGCCAATGCCGGCCCTAGCGTAGGCAGTTCCTCGAGCGGGCGGGGCGGGCCATCGCCGAGGGCCTGCAGCAGCAACTCGGCAGGGTCGCCGCGGGCGAGGGTCTCGAGGGCGGCGATCACCTCAGGGCGGAAGCGGCGGTGCCGGGGCGGGTGGGGATCGACCACTGTACCGCCAGCCACGGTGCGGCTTGGCGAGGCCACCCGCAGGATGCAGCGGTCGCCGCGGACCACGGCGATCGGGCGCTCCAGACGCAGCTGCACCCAGCCCGTCGCCCCCG
>DAOUGF010000130.1:0-13118 GCA_034429295.1 Chloroflexaceae bacterium | reverse complement strand
GCCTTGTGGGCGAGCCAGGGCGTGTTGGCGGTGCAGTCGCCGATCGCGTACACGCCGTCGGCGGCCCTCATGTAGCCGTCGGTCTCGATGAAGCCCCGCTCGTTGAGCTTCACCCCCGCCGCCTCGAGCCCGATATCCTTGGTGTTCGCCATGATCCCGATCGAGACCAGCAGCTTCTCCACCGCGATCTGCTGCTGCTTGCCGTCGCTCCCGGTGACGGTGACCACCACCTGCTCGCCGCCAGCGTCGATCCCCTCCACCTTCGCGCCCGCCATCGTCTTGATGCCGCGGCGCTGGAACGCCTTCACCAGCTCGGCGGAGACCTCCTCATCCTCGTTCGGCACGATCCGCGGCAGCGCCTCCACCACCGTCACCTCCGAGCCGAAGGCCCGATACATCGAGGCGAACTCCACCCCGATCGCGCCAGCGCCGATCGCCAGCAGGCTGCGGGGAACCTCATTCAGCTTGAGCATGTCAGTGGATGAGAGCACCCGCTGGCCGTCGAAGGGCACGTTCGGGAAGGGCCGCGGCTGCGCCCCGGTGGCCACGATGATATGCTTCGCCGTGAGCGTCCGCTCGCCACCATCGTTCAGCTTCACATGCACCTGGCCGCGCCCGCCGAGGGTGGCCCAGCCCGACACCACCTCGACCTTGTTCTTCTTCATCAGAAAGTTCACGCCGTCGGTGCTGGCCTTGACCACGCCATCCTTATGCTTCATGGCCCCGGCCAGGTCGAAGCTCACACCCTCGACGTTCACCCCGAAGCGCTTGCCCTCCCGCACCTCATCAAGCAGATCGGCGCAGTGGAGCAGCGCCTTGGTGGGGATGCAGCCGATGTTCAGGCAGACGCCGCCGAGCGAACTGCCCTCAACGATCGCGGTCCGCATGCCGAGCTGCCCCGCCCGTATCGCGGCCACGTAGCCACCCGGCCCCGACCCAACGATCACCACGTCGTACACAGGTGTATCACTCACAGCTGAGCCCTTTCTAGCCCTGCTTGGCACGCTGAATCGCAGCTATTGTAGCATAGCGCTCTCCAAACCTGAGCTTCGCCCCAGCGGTGACAGGGTGACAAGGGGACAAGGGGACAAGGGGACACCTATCGGCACCGTCAGGATGTCCCCTTGTCCCCTAGCCCGGGTCGCAAGACGAGGCGAAGCCTCTGCGCAGCGAGGGCATTCACCTTGTCACCTTGTCCCCTAGCCCGGGTCGCAAGACGAGGCGAAGCCTCTGCGCAGCGAGGGCGTTCACCTTGTCCCCTTGTCCCCTAGCCCGAGCGGAGCGAGGGCGTTCACCTTGTCACCTTGTCACCCGATCAGGATCTGCTCCTCGGGATACTGGACGGGCCGGGCCTGCCGCTGGCGATTCGCGAAGGCCACGAAGATCGTCAGCGCGCCGAGGCGCCCCCAGAACATGACAAGGCAGACCAGCAGTTGCCCAAAGAGGTTCAGCTCGCCGGTGAGGCCGAGCGAGAGGCCGCAGGTGGCGAAGGCCGAGACGATCTCGAACGTGGCCATGTCGAGGTCCGTGTCGTGGGTGATCAGGAGCAGCCAGGTGGCAAGCAGCACCACGAAGAGCGAGGCCACGAGCACCGCGCCCGCGCGCCGCACCGTGCCGATCGCCAGCGTCCGCCCGCCGATCTCGGCCGTGGGCAAGCCCCGCACATAGCCCCAGAAGGAGGCGGTGAGCGCCACAAAAGTGCCCGTGGTGATGCCGCCGCCCATCGAGGCCGGCGCGCCGCCGATGAACATAAGCGTCATCATCAGCAGCTGACTGGCCGGCTGCAGGGCCGTGAACTCGGCGATGCCCCGGAAGCCCCCTGAGCGGGCCGAGACCGACTGGAACAGGCAGATCATCAGCTGGTCGAAGAGCGACTCCCCGGCCAGCACACCCCCGCTGCGGCTCTCGACGACGAAGAAGCCCGCCAGGCCGGCAAACAGTAGGAAGAGCACCGCCTTCAGGGTGAGCCGGGTGTGGAGCGAGAGGCGGCGCTCGCGCCAGTAGACCAACAGCTCGGCCACCACCGGAATGCCGAGCCCGCCGATAAAGATCAGCGAGCCCATGATCGCCAGGCTGATGGTGTCCCGCGGGCTTCCATCGGGGTAGCCGGGCGTGCCGGTGAACAGCTCGATACCTGCGTTGCAGAAGGCGGAGACGGCGTGAAAGAGCGCGAAGAAGAGTGCCTCGCCCTCGCCGAGGCGTGGGTCGGTGCGCCAGTGGAGGAAGAGCAGCGCCGCGCCGATCAGCTCGATCACGACCACCGTGGCCAGCACTCTCGTGGAGAGCGAGATGATGGCGGCGGGCGAGAGCAGACCGAGGGAATCGCTCAGCGCGATGCGGTCGGTCAGGCCGATCCGCCGGCCGAGGATGCGCAGCACAACCACGGCGCCGACCATAAAGCCCACACCGCCGATCTGAATCAGCAGCAGCAACACCACATGGCCAAAGCGGGAGAGGTCGGTGGCGGGGGTGATCGTGATCAGGCCGGTGACGCTGAGGGCCGAGGTGGCGGTGAAGAGAGCCTCGTTCCAGCGCAGCGGCTGTTCAGCGCCGGAGATCGGCAGCATCAGCAGCAGTGTGCCGGTCACCACCAGCGCCGTGAGGCCGAGGACGATCCGCAGCGCAGGGGGTAGCGGCGACTGCTGGCGGCGCATGAGCGCCCGAAGTCGGCTGGCCATGCTCAGGTTCGGCTGCAGAATTTGGAGATCGAGGTATCGCCGCCGATCACGAGCAGCATGTCGTCGCGAGCGAAGACCGTATCGGCGCTGGGTGTGACGATCATCTCGCCGTCACGCTTGATCGCCAGCAGGTTGATGCCGAAGCGTTTGCGCAGGCCGCTGATCATCAGCGACTGGCCGACAAGCCAGTTCGGCACAGGGATCTCGGCCACGCTAAAGCCCGATCCCAACTCCAGATGGTCGAGCACCTGGGGCTCGGCGAGGCGCCAGGCCAGGCGGGCGCCCGCCTCGTGCTCCGGCAGCACCACCCGGTCGGCGCCCACCCGCAGCAGGATCTGCTGTTGCCGCTCGCTCACCGCCTTGCAGACGACGTGGCGCACCCCCATGCCCTTGACGGTCACCGTCGTCATCAGGTTGGCCTCGAAGTTGGTGCCGATGGCGACCACCACCGTGTCAAAGGAGGTGATGTCTACCGCCCGGAGCGCCTCCTCGTTGGTCGAGTCGAGGGCGACGATCTGCGGCACCCGGTCGGCCAGGCTCTGGACGATCGCGGGGTCGCGGTCGATGCCGAGAACGGTGAACCCGCGCTTGATCAGGTTGAGGGCCACGGCGCTCCCGAAGCGCCCCAACCCGATCACGGCAAACTCGCTGCTGCCATTCTTGGGGGCCATCCGAACATCCTTCAGAGGGACGGGGCAGGATACGGGAGCGCCGCAGCTGACACTGCCGGCGAGCTGAGCCGAACCAGGCCGGAGCCCCGTCGTTGTTGCTATCCATCACCGCCACGCTGCGGCTTGTACGCCCACCATTGTACCGCTGTTGCCAACGGGATGGGCACGACGGCGGGAGCCAGTGTGCTACAATGCCGACGCCATGACAGAGTCCCTGCGCCTGATCGATACTCACGCCCATTTGGCCCTCGCCCAGTTCGACGCCGACCGCGAGCAGGCCATCGCCCGCGCGGCCGCCGCCGGCGTGGCGCGCCTCGTCGAGATCGGCTACGATCTGCCCTCTTCGCGGGCCGCCGTGGCGCTCGCCGAAGCTCACCCGCAGATCTTCGCGGTGGTGGGCGTGCAGCCCAACCACGCCCACGAGCTCGCCGAGGGCTGGCAGGCCGAGCTGCGTGCGCTCTGCGCCCACCCAAAGGTGATCGCCGTGGGAGAGATCGGGCTCGACTACCACTGGATGAAGGCCCCGCCCGAGGTGCAGGAGCGCATCTTTCGCGCCCAGCTGGCCCTCGCCCGCGAGGTCGGCCTCCCCGTGGTAATCCACACCCGCGAGGCCAGCGACGACACGGTTCGTATCCTCGCCGACGCTGCCCGCGGCCAGCCCGTAATCATGCATTCCTTCTCGGGCGATTGGGCCTTCGCCACGGCCTGCCTGGAGCTTGGCTGTATGCTCTCCTTCTCCGGGCCTGTCACCTTCGCTAAGGCCGTTGAGCTCCACGAGGTGGCCCGCCGTGCACCCCTCGACCGGCTGCTCACCGAGACCGATAGCCCGTACCTCGCGCCCCATCCGTATCGCGGGAAGCGCAACGAGCCCGCCTATGTGCGCCTGGTGGCTGAGCGCCTTGCGTCCCTCCGCGGGCAACCCCTGGAGCTTGTGGCCGCACAGGTCTGGGCGAATGCCGAGCGGATCTTCCCGCGCATGAGCTAACTATGGCAACAGCTGTCTCTGCCCGATCCCGCCCCCATAGCCTGACGAGCGAGCTCGGCGAGCTGCTTCCCGCCGCCCTGCTGCTCCTGCTGATGACCGGCTCCGTCGTCTATGCCCTCTCCGTCTCAGGTTGGGGTCCTGGCCTCGGTGTGCTGCGCCCGATGGCGCTGCTGGCGCTGATCGTCGGCATCGTCTTCGCGCGCCTGCGCTGGCTGCCGGGCTGGGTGGCCCACCTGCTCAGCGCCGCGCTGGCCTTCACCTGGGCCGTGCAGCTCCTCGGCGGGCTTATGGACGAGCGCCTCGTCACCTGGCGCGACCGCGGCGCCGACCTGCTGATCCGCATCCTCATCTGGGCCCGCGTCCTCAGCGCCGGCGGGCGCGGCGAAGATATCCTGCTCTTCGTGCTCGTCCTCTCGCTGCTCTGCTGGGCCCTGGCCTACTGGACAGCTTGGGCCGTGCTGCGGCGCGACCAGGCCTGGCGGCCGATCGTGGTCAATGCCGTAGTGTTCCTGGTGAACTACACCTACGTGCTGCCGAAGCCCACCCTGGCCTTCTTCGTCTTCCTCGGCGCCGCCCTGCTGCTGCTCGTCTACCAGAATGTGCTGCAGCGCCAGGCCATCTGGGACGCGCAGAATGTCGAATACCCCGACCTGCTGCCCGTGCGCTTCCTCTGGTCGTCGGCCGTAGTCTGCGGCCTGCTGATCACCCTCACCGCCGCGCTGCCCGGCAGCGTCTCGGTGGACCGGGCCACCCGCACTTGGGAACTGCTGAGCAGCCCGTTTAAGGCGGCCCGCGAGAGCTGGGAGGACATGTTCAGCACGATCAGCGCGCCGCCGGGGGCGGGCAGCGGCGCCTTCACCTCGAGGGGCGCCACCCTCGGCGGGGCCCGGCAACTCACCGACGAGCCGGTGATGGAGGTGCGTTCCATCCAGTACGACTACTGGCGGGCCGTGGCCTTCGATACCTATGATGAGGATGGGTGGCACAATACGGTCGGCGAGCAGGCCCGCTCCGCGCTGGGTGTGACCACCCCGGAGCAGGCTCGCACGCCTCGCGCCCCCCACGAGCCTGTCCCTACGAGGGATATCAACGGCCGCCGCCCGATCGTCCAGACCTATGTGCTCGCCAAAGATCGCCTCGACGATCTGGTGATGGTGGGCGGCACCCTGCAGAGCGTGAGCGTGCCGACCCTGGTGGAGCACAACTACGAGCTCACCGAGGCGGGGTACCAGCCCAACTACGATGAGCAGTCGCTGGTGGTGGCCACGCAGCGGCTACGGGCCGGCGACACCTACAGCGTGACGGCCTTGATGTCCTTCGCCGATGTGGCGAGCCTGCGGGCCGCCGGCGCGGAATATCCGGCCTGGGTTCGCGAGCGCTATCTGCAACTGCCGCCGACGATCAGCCCGCGGCTACGGGAGCTGGCCGCCCAGATCGTGACCGAGAACGGCGCTCAGACGCCATACGACCAGGCGATCGTGATCCAGGACTACCTGCGGACGCTGCCGTACAACGAGAGCATCCCCGCGCCCCCGCCCGGCGCTGAGCCGGTCGAGTGGTTCCTCTTCGAGCAGCGAGAGGGCTACTGCGACTACTACGCATCGGCGATGGTGCTGATGCTGCGCTCGCAAGGCATCCCGGCCCGCTGGGTGCGCGGCTACGCGGGCGGCGAGTTCGACGCCGATCGGGGCGTGTACGTGGTACGAGAGAGCGTCGCCCATAGCTGGCCCGAGGTCTACTTCCCCGGCTTCGGCTGGGAGCGCTTCGAGCCGACGCCGGCCAGCTATACCAACCTGCCTCAGCGCCCGCTCACGAGCGAGTTCCGCGAAGATATAGGCGACATCGGCGGCGTGTTCGTGCCGGACCAGCTCGGCCCGGAGCGCTTCGAGCAGCTCGACGAGGGGCTGATCCAGGGCCCTGCCACCCCCATGCCGCTCGAAACCGGGCGGATGCCCGCAGCGTGGAGCCGCTGGCTGGCGGTCATCGCGAGCACCATCGGGATGCTCGCCCTGGCAGCTGCCGTCGTCTATGGGCGCTGGCGCCTGGAGACGCGCGGGCTCAGCCCGGCCGCGGCCGCCTACGCCGGGATGGCCCTGCTGGCCAGTTGGGGCGGGCTCGGGCAGGAGCCGCATCGCACCCCCCTGGAGTACGGCGAGCGGCTCGCCGCAGCCCTGCCGGCCCACCGCGCGACCATCCGCCAGATCGTGGGGGCCTACGCCGCGGAGCGCTATAGCCACAGCCACCGCGCGCCCGGGCTGCCATCGCCCGAGGAGCAACGGGAGCTGCGGAACGCCTTGATCCGCCAGATCTTCGCCAGCATTGGGGCGCGGCTGCCCCAGCCGCGGGAGCGGTAGGAGGTTCGCGCTACTGGGTGTCCTTCGCGATCCGAACCTCTCCCTGCAGCAGCTCGCGCGCCGTCTGGGGCCAATCCGGATCGTCCCGCAGCGTCTGGGCCAGCATCACCAGATCCACGCTGCCATCCCGCACCACGCTATCGGCGAGCAGGGGATCGCCCAGCAGGCCGGAGCCGATCACCGGGACGTCGGTGACGCGCTTGATACTGTTGGCTAGGGGCACGGCCCAGCCCGGGAATTGAGCCACCTGGCCCGTAACTGGGGGCACAGTGATATCGAGCAGGCGCACGCCGGCGGCGATAAGGCGCTTGGCCGCCACGCGGGCATCCTGCAGGCCCATGCCGCCGGGGGTGAACTCGTCGGCCAGCATACGGAAGCCGACGATCAGCCGGTAGCCGATCCAGCGGCGCACTTCCTCGACGATCTCGATCGGTAGGCGCAGGCGGCTGGCCAGGTCGGGGCCGTAGCTATCGGCGCGGCGGTTGTGCAGCGGCGAGAGCAGGCTGTAGAGCAGCCCGCCGTCGGCTGCGGTGAGCAGCACGCCATCGGCGCCCGCACAGTGGGCGCGCCACGTCGCCAGGATGAACGCTTCAGTCACAGCTCGCAGCGCCCCCTCGTCACCCGCCGCAGCTGAGGGCGGCGCGTCGAGGGCCAGCAGCACCCTGCTGCCGTGCTGCTGCACCGCCTTCACAAGCGCCCGCAGGCCCGGCACGAAGGTGTCGGCGTAGGCGCCCAGATGCGGCTCGTCGGCGCCCTCATCGGACGGCGTCACCCGCAGGGGCTCGCTGATCACTAGCCCCACACCGCCGCGGGCGCGGCGGGCGTAATACTTCACCAGTTCGGAATGCACAAAGCCGTCGCCGCGGGCCAGCCCGCTCGGCGCGGGGGCCATGACGATCCGGTTCGGCAGCTGCCGGCCACCGATGCTTAGCGGGCTGAAGAGCGTGGCCATAGGGCCTCTGGTATCAAACCTAGCCCGCCTAGTATAGTCTGTGGATATGACCTACGCAAGGGGATAGAGGAGGGCTAAAGGTGACAAGGTGACAAGGTTATAGGGTGACAGGGTGACACCTATCGGCACCGACAGGCGGTCACCTTGTCACCTTGTCACCCTGTCACCCCGTCACGCAATC
The DNA here is from genome assembly GCA_034429295.1 of Chloroflexaceae bacterium. Lineage (GTDB taxonomy): Bacteria > Chloroflexota > Chloroflexia > Chloroflexales > Chloroflexaceae > OHK40. Next base: position 5,297 of record DAOUGF010000130.1, on the reverse strand, counting down.
ACGCCCGGATCTCCCGGCGCTGGAAGAGCACGTAACCGAGGGCGAAGAGCAGGATGGCGGCTGCGATCAGCCCCACTAGATGGGGCCAGCCGAGCCTGATGCTCTCGGCGAGGGGCAGCGGTGCGCCCAGGATGGCCCCCTCCAGCTGCGAGGGCAGCACCAGGCCGAGCGAGCGCACCTCCGGGTTGAGCAGCGCCACCGTGGCCTCCGCATAGAGCGTGTTCGGCGAGATCCGCGTGAGGGCCTGCTCCATCTGCGCTAGGGCCAGCAGCTCGCTCGGCAGCCCAAAGCGCACCGGGCGGATCGCCTGGGCCAGCATCCTGGCGAGCATCCCCCAGAAGACCGTGAAGAAGAGCCAGGTCGCTAGGGCCGCCAGCGCCGCCGTGGCGGGCTGCCGCGCGACGATCGAGCAGAGCAGCCCGAGGGCCAGCCAGACCCCGCCGTAGGCGACCGTGAGCAGCAGGAACCAGAGGATGCGCGCCGCCTCCTCGCCGCCTGGCGGCACGCCCAGTCGCAGGATGCCCATACCGGCGATCAGCAACCAGATCGTGGTGAGCACCAGGGCCAGGGTGAACAGCCCCGCCAGGAACTTGCCCAGCAGCAGCGCGTCGCGGTAGATCGGCTGGGCCAGCAGGCGCGACATGGTGCGCTGGTTGAACTCGCCGTTCACCATGTCGAAGGCCAGGGCAATGGAGATGATCGGCACCAGGAAGACCAGGAAGCCCACAAAGGCCGGCAGCGGATCGCGGCCTGTCGTGAAGAGCCGCAGGAAGAGGAACGGGTCCTGGCCCACGCTCTCACGGAGCCGCTCTGTGGCCGTAAAGACCGTGCCGGCCGCCGCGATCACCGTGATCAGCTCGAGGATGAACATGCGGGCGCTGGTCAGGTAGTCGGCCATCTCCTTGGCCACCACCGCCCACAGGCCAGTCCAGGGGGAGCCTTCGCGCCGCGCCCCCCCAGCCAGGGTAGCGGCGCCTGGCGCTGTGTCAGGTTGCGCGAGCATTGGCGGCCTCCTTCTGGAAGTAGCGGGCGTAGATCTCCTCAAGGTTGGGCACTTCGCTGGCTAGAGCTAGCAGCTTGCCGCCGGCCTCCACCACGGCCCGCGCCACGGCGGCCCGCAGGTCGCTCGCCGCGTCGAGCACGAAGCGCGCCGGTCCCTCGCGCCGCACCGCGAGCACGCCATCCACGCGGCCGAGGGCCGCCGCTAGATCGGCATCGCCCTCCGCCTCTACGAGGATGCGGTGGCCGCCGCCAAGCACCTGGCGGGCCAACTCGTCCACCGGGCCCAGCAGCACCAGCTTGCCCTGGGAGAAGAGCCCGACCCTGTCGCATACCGCCTGCACCTGGTGGAGCAGGTGGGAGGAGAGCATCACGGTGATACCCTCGCTGCGCAGGCTGCGGATCATATCGAGGAACTCGAGCGCGGCCTCGGGGTCCAGGCCGAGGGTTGGCTCGTCCATGATGATCAGCTCGGGGCGCTTCACCAGGATCTCGGCCAGGCCCAAGCGCTGGCGCATACCCCGCGAGAAAGCGCCGACCCGCTTATCCATAACCGCGCCTAGGCCCATGCGCTTCAAGGCCTCCTCAATGCGGGTGGCCGCCTCGCGGCGCGGGATGCCGTTCAGCCGGGCGGTGTAGCTCAGGTTCTCGCGGGCCGTCAGCTGGTCGTAGAAGCCCACCTGATCGGGCAGATAACCGACCCGCGCCTTCACGCTCAAGGGGCTGCGGGCAGGGTCGAGGCCGAGCACCCGCACACTGCCCGCGCTTGGCTCGGTCAGCCCGAGCAACATCAGGATGGTCGTGGTCTTGCCCGCGCCGTTCGGCCCGAGCAGCCCAAACACCTCGCCGCGCTCCACCGTCAGGTTGAGATTATCCACCGCGGTGAAGTCACCGTAGCGCTTGGTGAGACCATCCGCCTGTAACACGATCTCACTCATGCCGCCCTCCTAGCGGCGGCCGAAGCGTGTCACGGCCAGGCCAACCACGCCCACGGCCACGGCGATCAGGGCGATGCCGATGATGCCCCACAGCGTTGAGGTAACGACTGTCACCCGGAAGTCGGCGGAGGCGCTGCGACCCTCCTCGGGGCGCGCGTTGAAGCTCACCACATAGTCGCCGGCCACCGCCTGCTCAGCCGGGCGGAGCGTGACCGTCACTTCCATGTTCGCGCCAGGGGCGAGCTCTTCAATGGTAGCCGGCTGGAACTCCACCTGCCAGCCGCTCGGCGGCGTAGCGCTCATGGCGATCCCGCGGGCCGGCGCGCTGCCGGTGTTGCGCACGAGCAGGGTGTAGGAGGTGCTGCTATTGATCGTGGCCTGGCCGGAGAGCCGCCCGTCCGGTGTCGTCAGCGCCACCTGGGGCTGGCCTACCACCTCGGCCGTCAAAGTCGTCTCGGCCGACAGATCATCGCCCTCAGCACGGATATAGATCGGGAAGGAGCCGAGCTCCACCCCCTCGGGGGCCTCGACCTCGACAGTGATGCTCTCAGAGCCGTTGGCTTTCACCGGCAGGCTTGCCACGTCCTGGCCGCCCGAGCGGAACGTCACCACCCAGCCAGCCGGCGCCTCGCTGAGCAGATTCACGCTCACATCGCTATCGCCCTCGTTGCGCAGGGTGGTGTTGAAGCGGAAGGTGCTATCAGGCGCACCACGGACGGAGGGCAGGTCCACATCGAAGCGCAGGCTTGGCGGCAGCTGCTCCTGCACGACGACCGTCAGGGTAAGCTCGGAGCGCTCGCCGGCCCCGGCGGCAACCACGCTGAAGCTGTAATCGCCCGCGGCGGTGCCGGTGGGCGGCTCGACCCGCAGATCAACTTCGGTGTCCTCGCCGGGCAACACATAGGCCGACTGGATCACCCGGCCGCTGCCGCGGAGCGTGGCCGTCCACCCTTCGGGCAGATCCTCAATGCTCAGGCGCGCCACCTGGGCCCTGCCGGCCCGCAGAACCAGCGGGAAGCTCAGGCTCTCGCCGATGGCAACCTCTTGGGCCGGGAAGCGGGTGAAGATGGTGAGACTCTGTGTAGTGTCTGTCGGCTGACCTTCCTGGGCCAAAGCTACCTGCGGGGCCGCTGCCAGTGGCAGCAGGCAGACAGCAAGCAGCATGACGAGCAAGGGCAGGCGTCGCATCGCTGTCCTCCTTGGGGTGCTTGTTTCTACACGATTGACGAGCACAGGTATAGGGATTCTACGTAAGAGCAAGATTAAGACGATCTAAGAAAAATGTTAGATCTCTCATTTAACCTTTTCTTAACTTTTGTCACGACACTGTAATGTCCTGGCCTTGTCCGGGGGCGCTCCGGGCCGTTAGCATCCATGTGTCATACCGCGACTTAGTATCGCAGGGACCATCATGCTCAGACCAAACCCGCTGCCGTTTCTGCCGTCCGGCCGCGCCCTGCGTCGCTATCGCACCGCCCTTCAGGCTGCGCTCGCCGCCGAGCCTGTCGCCCAACTGCTGCCCAATCTGCTCAGCCTGCCCCTGCAGCTCGCGCCCTTCCCCGACGCCGCTGCGGTGCTGGCCCATCCGGGGCCGCTCGCCCTGATCGGGCCGCCGGCGAGCGGGCGCACGCTCGCGATGCTGCAGCTTGCCCGCAGTTGGGCCGAGGGAGGGGCAGCGGGGGCGCTGCTCTACCTGCCGCTGGCCGAGCTCGACGCTCCGAACCTCTCGCCCCGCGCCGTGATCGCCGATGCTGCGACACGTGTCGGCCTATCGCCCGCCCTGGCGGACGGCGGTCGTAGCGGCTTGCTGCTCCTCGACGATTGGGAGCTGCTCTCCGCCGACCGGCGAGCGGTCTGGCAGGCGATGCTGACGACGACGGCTCCCCGCTGGCGCGCCCTGCGGGCCGTGATCGCGCTCCCGCCAGGGGAGATCTGGCCCGGCCTGCATCCGCTCTGGCTCAGCCAGCCCGACGCGGCAACTGCCAGCGCCTGGCTGACCCATCTGCTGCCGGGCCACGACCTTGAGCCGATCCTGGCCGCGCTGGAGCGAGAGCCGCTGGCGCCGCTGCTCCACAGCCTCGCCGACTTGGCGCTGCTCGCGCTCACCTACCCGATCGCCGGCCTCGCCACCTCGCGCACCGAGCTCTACGAGCAGGCGTACGCGCTTGTCCGCCCGCTGCTCGGAGAGGATGGCGCGCTGGCGCAGCGGGGGCAGGCGGCTGAGGGCGCCGGCGGCGAGCCGCCGCTCCCGGTCCTTGGCCCAGGCGCCACACCTCATATCGGCCGGGCGCTGCTGCGTCACTATCGCCTGGCCCGCGGCTTCGCCGGCGGCGACGATCTGGAGGCCCTGGCGAACCTCGCGCCCGCCGAGCGCGTCGCGGTGGCTCCGCTCGCCGCCGGGCTGCTCGACGATCCGACGCCGGTGCTCGCCGCCCTCTGGCGCGACGGCCAGCCGGAGCTAGGTGACCTGCAGGCGCTGGCCGCCTGCGCCGCCGAGAGCCCTCGCCGCGGCCCGCTTTGGGGGCTGCGCCTGGTGGAGCGGCTCGCCGACCCCGCCGCGCCGCCGGAGGAGCGGGCGCTCCTCGAGCGGATCGGCCCGGCGCTGCCTGCGCTGCTCGCCGCGGCTGCCACAGCTGATGAGCCGCGCGCCAGCGCAGCGCTTGTTGCGGCCTGCGCCGCCCTGCCCGACAAGGCCCCGCTTTGCCTGGGGCTCATAGATGATAGCTCGGCGCCGGAGCGGCTGCGCTGGGCCGCCGCCGATCTGCTTGCGGACGGCGCAGTGGCTCCCGAGCTCCTGGCGGCGCCGCCCTCAGACGACAGGACAGCTCTGGCTGCGCGCTGCTTTGTGGCCGCAACAGCCGGGCCTGCCACGCTGAGTCTGCTGGCGAGCGAGCCGCTTCGAGACGGCCTCGCCGCCCTGCTGGCCGATACTGCAGCCGGCGAGCGGCGGACAGCCGCCGCCCGCGCTGTGGCGAGCGCCGCGGAGTTGCCCGACGAGCTGCGGGCGCTGGCCCTCAGCGCCGCCGGGGACCAATTTCTGGTCGAACGCTCCGCCGCCGAGTCCTCCCCGACGATGCGCCGCGCCGCCCTGGAGGCCCTCGCCGACGGTCCGCCCGAGGAGGCGATCGCCGCGATCGGCCGGAACCTGGCGCTGCCGGAGACGAGCGAGCTTGCCCGCCGCGAGGCCCTCGATGTTGCGGCCAGGCTGGACTCGCCGGCCGCGACCGGCCTGCTCGCCCGCGTCGCGATCGATAGCGCTCAGAGCCTCGCGGTGCGGCTCCACGCCGTCGATCTGCTGGCGGGGCGCGGCCACGGGGGCATGCTGGTGCTGCAGCGCCTCGCCGCGGCGGGGCTGCCGGC
>DAOUGF010000129.1:0-1818 GCA_034429295.1 Chloroflexaceae bacterium | reverse complement strand
AGTGGCTCGCCGGCCGGCCCTGGCGCCTCAGCGACGCGCTCAGCGACGCTGTCTACGAGCGCGCCGGCGACGAACTGGCCGGTCAGGGCCTCTTCATCGACCTACCGGCTTGGGGCGTCCACCTGCTGCTGAGCGAGCCCTAGTGGCCGTAGTCCGTAGCCTGTACAGCCAGGGCCTCAGCGAGCCTGCTCGGCTCAGGGAGCGAGCAGCTCGGGCGTGAAGCGATGGGCGACGAGGTAGCGGCGGGGGCCTTCGGCGGCCACATCAGCGACGACGTAGCGACCGGGCTCATAGCCGAGGTACGCCGCGAAGAGCGTATCGGTGGCGTCGCGCCAGGCGGCGGCCAGCTCAGGCTCATCCCGCTGGAGGGCCGTCCAGTCGGCGGGGATCTCCACGGCGAGATGAGGCGCGCCACCCGGCCCGGCCAGCGGCACCGGGCCTTCGTTCAGCACGACGCAGCCGGGGAAGCGGCCCAGCCGCCGATCCTCGCCACCGCCGTCGCTCCGCCCGGCGCGGCCGCGGGCCGAGCGGGGCAGCCAGCTGATCCCGAGGCGGGAGGCGGGCACGCGGTTCAGCTCGTTCTGGAACGGGTAGTAGGCCGGGGTGAACTCGCCAGCCACCGCGCGCAACCTGGCGAAGTTCAGCACCGCGTTCGGGTACTGCAGCGGGTCGGCTGTCCAGTGAATCAGATCGATCCCATCGGCGAGGGCCAGGCGGGCCTGTTCTCGCTTGAGCATGGCGGCGAGGCCTGAGCGACGCTGCTCGGGCGCCACGCCCATCACCTGGGACTCGATGGCGAGCGCGAGCTGGTACGGCAGGTCGAGGCCCTCCAGCGCCGGCAGCCCGAAGCGACGGAAGCCCAGCAGAAAGCCAGCGACCTGCCCATCACGGCGGGCGACGAGGGCCGTGCCGGGAGCGAACTCTGCGCTGTACAGATCCTCCGGGTAGCCCTCGGCCTCGGTCACGCCCCAGATCGCGCTGTGGAGCCGCCGGATGGCCGCCAGTTCCTCCGGGGCCGGGCGGCCCAGCTCGAACGGGCCTGACTGGATCGAGGTCGGCCCGTAGGTGCGCCCGTCGGCGGGGCGGTAGAGCACGGCGCGCCCCGGCGCAATCAGCCCCTCGACCACCGCGCGCAGCTCATCGTCCGGCGGCAGCGGCCCCAACTCGTGCAGGCGCAGGGTGTAGACGGGCAGGCCGCCCTCCAGCGCCCGCGGGAAGAGCAGGCCCACGGCCAGAAGCTTCTCGCCCTCGCCCAGCGTCAGCAGGCGCCCGCCCATCTTCACGAAGGTGGTCTTCACAAAGTGGGTGGGCAGCAGGGCGGAGCTAGTCCGGCTGAGCCGGGCGTGGAGCCGATCGACGATGGCGGGCCAGCCAGGACCGGTGTGATCGATGAGGACACAGCGCATCACAACCCGTCCTGCGCCGCTCTGCGCCACCCGAGGCGCAGGCCCCCACGCCCGCCGATGCTCAAGATGGAGTATCGGCCGCCGATGCTCAGGATCGACCCGACGCTGCCGATGCTTAGGATCGACCCTGCGCTGCCAATGCTCAAAATTGACCCTGCGCTGCCAATGCTCAAGATCGACCCGGCGCTGCCGATGCTCAGGATCGACCCCGCGCTAAAAAGGCTGCGCACGCTGAGGAAGCTCGTCACGCTGCGATTGCTGAGGGCCGATAGGGCGCTGCGACGGCTGCGCCAGCTCGCCGCGCTGTTCTTGCGGGCCATAAGAACCTCCCAGGGAGTGTGCTATACTGCGCCGCATTCTACCGCAATCTGGAGCCGGAGGCAGGCATGCGAATAGAGCGCGCCGAGCTGCT
>DAOUGF010000128.1:0-6988 GCA_034429295.1 Chloroflexaceae bacterium | reverse complement strand
AGCAGCGAGACGGCCCGACCAGCGAGCAGCGCGGGGAATCCCGCCGAGGCGATGGCCGCCGTGAGCAGCAGGTAGAGCGGCGGATAGTTGACGATCTGGTATGGCGCCGCGCCGGGGTCGCCGTAGAGGCGCCAGATCGCCACGCCCGCACGCAGCCGCTCCACCTGGGCGAGCAGCGGCCCCTCGCCGTAGTCGAGCGGGTAGCCGAAGCCGAGCAGCTGGCGGGCGTGGTCGGCGAAGTAGAGCAGGTAGGCCGCAGCGAGCAGGGCGAGGGCGAGCTGCGCGGCCCTGAGGGCGAGACGGGCGATCGTTTGCGGCATGGCCGCCATTATACGAGGGAACAGGCGCTCCCTAAACGAGGGCGGCTGGAGGGCGTTTGGATCGCGAATGACGCGAAACGGAGCGAAAAACGCGAAACGAAAGCGCGAAGGCGCGATAGGGAAGACGCGAAACGAGGGCGGCCAACGGCACATGCCATACACCGAGTTCGAGGAGTTGCACTACCTGCTCGACGGCAGCTGCCCAACAGCTTCGCTGCAGAAGGTCCGGCGCTGACGTCTCGCTAGTACTGCTACACCCGCTCTCGGCGCAGAGGGGCATGCAACGATAGTATGCGGATTGAGGCGGGCGTCAGGTTTAGGGGTCCAGGGGACGATGTCCTCTAGCGCGGGAGGACCAGGAGGGCCGGCGTTGGCCCTCCTGGTCCGGGGGAGCGGGGGCGGCGGGATGCAGTGGCGCGAAGCGCTTGCGCCCCGCAAGAGGCATATCGGTGACACCGACGCCGGGAGAAAGGGTGCCGCGCCAGCGGCGAGCTGGAAGCATTTAGTGGCGGCTCACCCGATAGCCAACCTGCTTGAACAGCTCGGTGGCGATCACCGACTTCTGGATCTCGTTGGTGCCCTCGAAGATGCGAGTCACGCGGGCGTCGCGATACATCCGCTCCAGGGGCAGCTCGCGCGAGAAGCCCATGCCGCCGTGGATCTGGATGGCCTCGTCGATGATCTGGCTGGCCATCTCGCTGCAGTAGAGCTTGACGATGCTGCTCTCCAGCGTGGCGGGCTTGCCCTCGTCCACCTTGCGGGCGCAGTCGTAGACGATCTGCTCCATGGTGTAGATCTTCACCGCCATCTCCGCCAGCTTGAACTGGATGGCCTGGAAGTCGGCGATCGGGCGGCCGAACTGCTGGCGCTCGATGGCGTACTTGCGGCTCAGCTCGAAGGCCTCTTTCGCTACCCCCACGCTGCCGCCGCCAAGGCCGCAGCGGCCGATATCGAGCGTACGCATGGCGAGCGGGAAGCCCTGCCCCGGAGCGCCAAGGATATTCTCCGCCGGCACCCGCATATCCTCGAAGTAGAGGCTGGCGGTGTGGGAGGCCCTGAGGCCCATCTTCTCCTCGATCTTCCCGACCTTAAAGCCCGGCGCATCCTTCTCGACGATGAAGGCGGAGATGCCGCCGCGGGCGCCCTTCTCTTTGTCGGTGACGGCGTGGACGATGATCACATCGGCGAAGCTGCCGTTGGTGATCCACATCTTCTGGCCGTTGATCACCCACTCGTCGCCATGCAGCTCGGCGGTAGTGCTGATATGGGCGGCGTCGCTGCCGGCACCGGGCTCGGTGAGCGCCCAGGCGCCCAGCATGCGACCCTCGTTCATCGCCCGCAGATACTTGTCCTTCTGGGCCTCGCTGCCGCCGAGGTAGATGCTCATGGCGGCCAGCTGGGTATGAGCGCCGACGATGGTAGCGTGGCTGGCGCAGGCCCGCTGCAGCTCCTCCATCAGCACGCAATAGCCCGTGATGCCCATATCGAGCCCGCCATACTTCTCGGGGAACGGCACGCCGAGCAAACCGAGCTCGCCCGCCTTCTTGATCGTCTCCAGCGGCACCCGCTCCTCCTCATCGATCGCGCGGGCGATCGGGCGGATCTCTTTATTGGCGAAGTCGCGGACAGTCTGGCGGAGCAGCTTGACCTCTTCGCTGTGCTGGTACTCCATTGTTCTTCCTCTCTGATGCATGCGGGCGTCGACGCTGACGCCCTACGAAGCCATGGTGGCCCTGGTCGCGGCGGAGACGATCGGCAGCACAAGGGCCGAAGGGTGCGCTGCGTCGTGGTAGATCTGCTGCTTGGCGACGACGAGCTCACCGGGCTCGTGCAGCGGGCGCCCGTCGCCGGGATTGACGCTCCAACGGGGAAAGGCCGCGCTGCAGACATGCAGCCGTATCCGGTGCCCTGGCGCAAAGCGCCGGGCCGTCGCCCAGAGATCGATCTCGATCCGCAGCGTCCCGTCGGGCTGGAGCTCGCCGCTGCCCGGCTCAACCCGGAAGAGCCCCTCGCAGATGTTGGTGCTGCGGCCGTCGGGGGCCAGATCGCAGAGGCGGCCCACAAAATCGGTGTGGGCGGCGCTGGAGCGGACGAACAGCTCTAAGCGCACATGGCCGACCACGTCCACCGCCTCGCGAAGGGGCGGGGTCGTGTAGCAGAGCACGTCGGGCCGGCCCTCGATCGGCCGTTGATCCCGCGGGCCGCCCAACGAGCTGAGCACCGGCCCGCCGATCGAGGGCGTGGGGTCCCGCGGGTCGAAGCGGTAGCAATCGGGTGGGCTGTCGGGCGTAGGCCTGTGGGCGGCGAGCAGCCCGCCGCTGTGAAGGTAGTAGCGCGTCATGGCCGCCGGGGGCGGCCAATAGTCCATCTCGTGCCACTCGTTGCTGCCCATCAGCGCGAGGCGCACGGGACGGCGCTGCAGCAGCTCGCGCCGCCCTTTCAGGTGGGCATCGAACCACCAGAGGCCCTCGCGCACCCCGTCGAACAGGAGCAGCGGGTCGTTATGGAAGCGCGGCACCACCGTGAGGTAGGGCGTGCGACCGGCAGCCACCAGGGCGGCATAGTCGGCTAGTTGAACGTCGAGGAAGATGTCGTACCAACCCGCTACGAGGTGCACCGGCAGATCGACCCTACCAAGAGCGCGGTGATGGTCAACCCGGCGCCAGTACGCGCCCTCCGGGTTCGGGTCGCTCAGCCAGCGCCGGTAGAAGGGCACGGGCGCGCCGGTGGCGGCGCTATCGGCTTCGCTGAGCGCCGTGCCGGCCATGATCTGCGCGAGGGCAGCCTGGCGCCAGGGCGAGACGAGCTTCCAGACCCCGGCGATGTCGAGCTCGCCGCCGGGCCGGTGGGTAGCGCTGAGCAGGCTGGCCCAACGCAGCGACGACTCGAAGGCGAAGGCGCCCTGCGGGTAGATGGGGCGGGAGAAGCGCGCCGATGTGACGATCGGGACGAGGGCCTTGAGGAAGGGCGGGGCGTCGGCGGCGACGGCCCACTGGGTGTAACCGAGGTAGCTCGGCCCCCACATGCCCAGATTGCCGTCGAACCAGGGCTGCGCGGCCACCCACTCCAGCGTCGCCCTGCCGTCGGCGGCCTCGTGCACGAACGGCTCGAACGTGCCCTCCGAGCGGAAGCGCCCGCGCACGCTCTGCACCACCACGTTGTAGCCGCGCTCGGCGAAGAGCTGGTAACCCAACGCGCTAAGGGGGCCGAGGAGCCGCGCCTCCGAGGGGCGGCCATAGGGCGTGCGGATGAGGATCGTTGGGTAACTGCCGGGCTCGCGGGGATAGAAGCGGTCGGCGTAGAGGGTGACACCGTCGGGCATGACGGCGGGGAGATTATGCTCGACGGCCACCCTGTGCTCCGCCGGGCGCAGCCCAAGCGCCCGCGCCAGGAGCTCGCGGCGGCGCGCGTAGAGCCCGAGGCTGGTGAGGCCGAGGCCGGCGAGAGCTAACGTGGCGCGGCGCATCAGCAAGCCTCCCTGGGCCTGGGCGGGAAGGGCCGGCGCCAGGGGCGTCGGTTGACGGCGTCATCGCCATTCAGCGGCAGGCCCGGCATCGGCGCGGCCTCGCTTTCCTCGCGGGGAGTTTGTTCAGCGGATATTACACAGTGCGTTATGAAGAGTATAACAAACCGCCGCGAGGCGTGTCAAGATGACGCTCTGCGTTATACGGAATACTGGCGCCCCCGCCGGGCGCCTCGGGGCGCAGCCCCGCGCCCCTACCACCTGCACGGTGCGTGGAGGTGCGAGCGGGCTCCGCCCCTCGGCGCCGAGAGCAGGAGCAGCCGTGCCAGCGAGACGGCAGCGCCGCCCAGCTTCGCTGCCTAAAGGATTGTTAGTGGGAGCGAAGCTGCCCGGCAGCAGGCGTGGAGTGGGGAATGCATCGCCCGCTCTCGGCGCAGAGGGGCATGCGCCGCCAGCCGCCCTCGGCTGGGAACGCAGTCGGCTTGGGGGTGTGCAGAGGGGCGCCGAACGAAGTGGCGCGAAGCGCTTGCACCTTTGCCGGGGGGTGCGGGGCGCCAGCGCCCCGCACCCCCCGCGCCGCACGGCACAGCCTCCCCCTCTGGGCCGGGCGCGGGGCGGCGAACGCAGTGGCGCGAAGCGCTTGCGCCCCGCAACACGCGCCTAGCGGCGATTACGTATCGTCTCCGGCACGCCCTGCAGGCGTTGCATCAACGTGCGGCCCTCCTCGGCGGCGAGCATGCGGAAGCTACCGTCGAACTCCTTGATGAAGCAGAAGGCCTCCCGCACATTGAGCGGCTGGAAGTAGAAGCCCCGCGTATTATCGGCGACGAAGTAAGTCACGCAGGCCACCGCACCCTCCGCAACCGTCGGCGGGACCGCCAGGCTGAAGCGCACCCGCTTTGTCTCGCCGGGGGCCAGGCGCACCTTCTGAGCCGGCTCTGGCTGGAAGTTGCTGGTGTAGAACTGGCCGAACTGGAACACTGTCACGGTGTTCCACACCTGCACGGCGTCAGCGAAGGGCTGGCTGTTGGCCACCAGGGCCTCGTACCGGCAGGTGCCACCGCTGGACGGGATCGACTCGCAGCGCTTACCGACCAGCAGCCGCAGCGGGAGCGGCTGCATCGCGAGATCGCCTAGATCCAGCTGCTCATCGGCGCCCACGGTGAAAGGCTCGGTCTGCCCCGGCTCGTACTGATAGCCGGTGAAGCTGAGGACGAAGGTCCCCGGCCGGATGAAGAACGGCCCGCCGCCCGACAGCACGAAGCGGCCCGCCTCATCGGTGCTCAGGCTAGCCACCGGGTAGAAGCACTCGGTGCCATCCTCCAGACACTGCAGCAGCGTCACATAGCCGAAGGGCTCCTGATCGCCCCGCACCGGCTCGCCGCTCACCGCATCCACCAGACGCCCGCTCACAGCGCCGATCAGCGGCAGCGGGTCGAGCCCGATATCGCCGAGGTCCGTGTCCACGCCCGGCGCGTGACTGAACTCGCGCGTCTGCTCGAAGAAGGGCAGCGTGAAGGCGAACACCCGCAGCTGATAGTCGCCGGCGTAGAGCGTCCGGAACTCGTCGCTCACGAAGCGGAACCTACCGTCGAAATCGCTGAACTCGAAGCCGACAAAACGGCAGATCCCATTCTGGCAGAACTCGAGGTTCAGATCGGCGCCGCTCACCGGCTCGCCCGTGGCGCTGTTCACCACCCGCCCGCTGATGTCGCCGCCGGCTACGAGTGGCTCCAGCATGATGGCGCCGAAGTCGTGGCTCTCGCCCGGCCCAAGGCTGATGATCGAGCTCACGAAGAGCCCATACCCGAACACATCGACCGTAACTCGAAAATCGCCTGTGGATATCAGGCCGAAAATGCCGTCGCTCCCGCTGCGGCTGAACCGCCCCTCACTGTCCACCGGGAGATACTCGAGGAACGAGCAGACCTCCGCCTCGCAGCGCTCCAGCAAGACGAGCGGAGTCAGTTCGGGGGGGAAGGGCGCGCCACTGACCGCGTCGAGCACCTGACCGCTGATCGTGCCGATCAGCGCCGCCGGCTCGATCAGCAGCTGGTAGGTGCCGCCTCCCATCCCGCCGTTGATGGGGTCGCAGCACGAGGTTGCTCCGATCAGCAGCACGCCCGTCGCGCCGGTGAAGACGATCCCGGCAGCGTCAAGCCCGAACGGCGTGTCGTCGAAGAGCTGGATCGGATCGCAACTGCCGTCAGTCTGCGCGAAGATCCCGAAGAACGGATCGTACAGTGTGCCCAGCCCCGACTGCGCGCCCTGCATCGCCACCCGCACGTACGTCTCAGGGGGCGCGGCCACGCTGAAGAAGTCGATGTTGGGCGGTTCCCCCGGCACCGGGTACGGGTCGATGCGCCCGTCGAGGCTACCGTTCACCAGCAGCGGTTCGGCAAGCGACCCGAGCGCTTGGGCGCTCGCACAGGTATCGTTCGGTTCGATCTCATCGATCGGCCCGGCCGCGAGCGCCCGCGGCCCCAGCAGTCCGACAGCGATCACGCCCGCCAGGATTCCGGCCAGGAGCAGACTGTTGCTGCGCATAGCGATGCTCACTCCTTCTATGGGCTTGAGGAGCTGCCACGCCTGACCTGCGTGGTAGAGGTGCCGCATTGCTTAGCCTAGAGACGCCTCCAGCTGCAGCTATGCCGCGACCTCCAGCAGCGGCAGTCTGCTATTCGCGATTACGCTCTGCTCACATCGGCTGCGGCCCACCGTGCATCTCCTCGATCAGATGCGAGCGGGCTTCAACCTCCGATAGTTTCATGGAGGCGTAGCTCGAAGCTTCACGCATGAGCTCCCGCCTGCGGGCTTCGGGGAGCTCGTGGAGCTGCTTGAGGCTGGTATTCTGGCTCCGTAGATACTGCTCGATATATGCCTGTTCCAACGCGGCATAGCCGCTGCGGGCCACAATCTCATCGAGTTGCTCAATAGTCGTCATGGCGTACCTCCTGCCAATGCTAAAAAAAACCGCAGGTGCGGCCAGGATCTCAGTGGCGAACACAAGTCGAGCTGAGGTAAGAATTTTGCTTTGATTATAGCACTGCCGTCTAGTGCCCTAGGGACCAAAATCGTAAACCTGCCGTAGCGTAAATGCAACGAAGCCGGGCGCAAGGCCCGGCTTCGCGTCTTTAGCTACCTAAACTGCTACCACTCCCCAAGCGCTGGCGAACTCACCTCCTCGCGCTCGGCTTGGGAGGCC
>DAOUGF010000127.1:0-3421 GCA_034429295.1 Chloroflexaceae bacterium | reverse complement strand
AACGGGGTTGCGCTGCCGCGCCCGCCAGCGCTGCTGCTGCTCGGCGTGCCAGCCGATGATCGGGCGCTGGCCGGGCTCTGCCGCCGCCGCGAGCTGCTGCCCTACGCGCTGGCCCCCGACGAGCAGATCGAGCGGCTCTTCACCAGCGTGCGGCCCGTGGCGCTCGTCTGCAACATCGCCGGGCTTGGTGCGGCCGAGTGGGCGCTGATCGAGCAGATCCGCAGCCACCCCGAGGGCGCCGCGCTCCCGCAACTGCTCTATAGCCCGCACGAGTCGACCGACGAGGGCGCCTGGCTGGCGGGCGTGCTGATGAAGCCGCTCCAGCCCGCGCAGCTGCGAGAGCTAGTCGCCGAGGTCTGCCCGGCCCGGCTGGAAGGACCCGTACTCATTGTTGATGACGACCCGGCCAGCTGCGCCCTCTACCGGGAGTTGGTGAGCGCCGCGCTGCCGGAGGCCCCGGTCCGGGTGGCCCACGATGGCGAGGCGGCCCTCGCTCTGATCGCCCACGAGACGCCTGGCCTGCTCATCCTCGACCTGGTGATGCCGGGGGTTGATGGCTTCGCGGTGCTGGAGCGGCTGCGGGCTGACGAGCGGACATGCCATGTGCCGGTCCTCGTGATCAGCGGCAAGGCCCTCGCGCCCGCCGACGTGCGGCGCCTCAGCTATCAGCGAGTGGTCTACCAGAGCAAAGATGTGCTGACGCCGGGCGATCTGGCGGCGCAGTTGCGGCGGGCCGGCGACGGCGCGCTCGACCACGGGGCCCAGACGAGCCAACTCGTGAAGCAGGCTGTCGCCTATATGCAGGCCGAGCACCATCGGCCGCTCAGCCGCCAGGAGATCGCCGCCAGCCTGGGGATCAACCAGGCCTACCTGAGCACGATCTTCCAGCGCGAGCTCGGCCTCACACCCTGGGACTACCTGAACCGTTATCGCGTGGCCAGGGCCAGGACGCTGCTGCGGGAGAGCGGCTGCAGCATCACCGAGATCGCCAGCCGGGTGGGCTTCAATGACCCGAGCTATTTCGGGCGCGTCTTCCGCCGCGTGGTCGGCTGCTCGCCCCAGCAGTACAGGGCGGGCAAGAATTAAAAATTGGGAGTGTAGAAAGGAGGAGAGGGCACGGGTCTTGCGACATCGCCACCGTCGCGGGCTGGGCGATTTATTCTCCGAGCGGAGCTAACAATCCTCCGAGACAGCCCCTCCCTGCCCGCCTATACTCTGCCTATATCCCTTAAGCCTATACCTGTGCCGCTTCGGAAGGCCGGCGCACGGGCGCCGCTGAGCCGCCCCTCCAGGCTGTGAGCCTGGGGAATGGGTGCAGGCGCCAGGATGTGCCAGGCAGAGCGAGGTGCCGATATGGGAACGGTGCTTGTGTTCAGCGGGCCGCGGCGGGTCGAGCACGCAGACGAGCCCGATCCGCCCCTTGCGGCCGACGAGGTGCGGGTGCGGACGCTCTTCTCGGGCATCAGCGCCGGCACCGAGCTGACGGCCTACCGGGGCACGAACCCCTATCTGCACAAGCGCTGGGATAGCGAGCGGCGCCTGTTCGTGGCCGGCGCCGCGGCCCAGCCGGCCTATCCGCTCGTGGGCTGGGGCTACGAGGAGGTGGGCGAGATCTGTGAGCTGGGCGCGAATGTGCGCGACCTGGCGA
The DNA here is from genome assembly GCA_034429295.1 of Chloroflexaceae bacterium. Classification (GTDB taxonomy): domain Bacteria; phylum Chloroflexota; class Chloroflexia; order Chloroflexales; family Chloroflexaceae; genus OHK40. The sequence continues at coordinate 1,773 of DAOUGF010000127.1, read as the reverse complement.
TCGGGCAGCGCGTGTACGGCGTCTGGGGGCACCGCACCCACCGCGTGCTGAGCGCCGAGTATGTCCGACCGCGGTTGCTGCCCGATGGCGCGGAGCCGCTGCTCGGCATCTTCTCGAACATCGGCGCGATCGCCTTCAACGGCATCCTCGACGGGCAGATCAACCTCGGCGAGACCGTGGCGGTCTTCGGGATGGGCGTGGTAGGGCAGCTTGTGGCCCAGCTCGCCAGGCTCTCCGGCGCCAGGGTGATCGCCGTGGATTTGCTGCCGGCCCGGCGCGAGCTGGCGCTGCGCCTCGGCGCGGCGGAGGCGCTCGACGGCCGCGGGGCCGCCGAGGCGATCAAGGAGCTGACCGGCGGCCGCGGCGCGGACCTCTGCATCGAGGCATCGGGCGCCACCCCTGCGCTCCACGAGGCGATCCGGGCATGCGCCTATTCGGCTCGCGTGGTTGCGATGGGCTTCTTCCAGGGGGAGGCCAGGCAGCTTTTCCTCGGCGAGGAGTTCCACCACAACCGTATCGCCGTCGTCTGCTCGCAGATCTCGGGCGTGAACCCGGCCCTGCAGGGGCGCTGGGACCGGCTACGGCTGACGACGAGCTTTATGGAACTGGCGACGGCGGGCCGGCTGGAGCTGCTGCCGCTGATCTCCCACGTGCGGCCTTTCGCCGAGGCCGGGGCGCTCTTTGAGCAGCTCGACCAGCGACCGGACGAGGTGCTGCAGGCGGTGCTGCGCTTCGAGGAGGGCGTATGAGGCTCGCGTGCCAGGAACATCTGCTGCCGGGCGCCACGCTCGTGGAGAAGTGGGCCTTCTGCCAGAGCGCCGGCTTCGACGGGATCGAGCTGCTTGGCCGGGGCGGGCCGGCCTTCCGCGAGCGCCTGCCGGAGCTGCGGGCGGCCCGCGCGGCCGGCGTGGTGATGCCCACGGTCTGCGTGCAGATGAGCCACTTCATCGGCGACTTCGACGCCGGGCGGCGGCGGGACGCGATCGAGCATATGCGCTCGCTGCTCTCGGTGATCGCCGAGATCGGCGGCTACGGCGCCATCACCCCGGCGGCCTACGGCATGTTCTCCCGGCGCCTGCCGCCCTACGAGCCGCCGCGGAGCCCCGAGGGCGACCGGGAGGTGCTGCTTGAAGGGCTGCGCATCCTCGGCGAGCATGCCGCCCAGGAGGGCGCGGTGCTGCTGCTGGAGCCGCTCAACCGCTACGAGGACCATATGGTTAATACCCTGGCGCAGGCGATCGATCTGTGCGAAGCGGTGGGGCTGCCCGCAGTGCGGGTGATGGGCGACCTCTACCACATGAATATCGAGGAGCGAGACCCGGCGGGCGCGTTGGCGGCGGCGGGCGCCTACCTGCGGCACGTCCACCTCTCCGACAGCAACCGTCTGCAGCCCGGCGCCGGCCATATCGACTTTGCGGCGGCGTTCCGCGCGCTCAGGCGGATCGGCTACGACGGCTTCATGGCGATCGAGTGCCGGCTCGACGGGCCGCCGGAGGTCGCGCTGCGCGAGAGCGCGCGCTTCCTGCGGGAGGCGCTAGGGCGGGCGCTCGCACATCCGGCAGCGGATAGCTGAGGAGGGATTCGGATCGTGATTGATGGCGTGGATGGGGAGAGCTCCCTCACTCCCGTTGGGGGATGAGGGCCAGAGGCTCTGCTTCTTACCGGACTTGCCATACCGACGAAGGAGGAGCACATGCACCGACGCTATGTGACGGCGATCCTCGCTCTGATGCTGCTGAGCCTGGCCCTGGCGGCCTGCGGCGGGGGCCAGCC
>DAOUGF010000126.1:0-2323 GCA_034429295.1 Chloroflexaceae bacterium | reverse complement strand
GAGGGCCGTACCGTGCCGGCGCCTGGCAGCGTACCCGTCCGATCGACAGGCAGAGCCATCCGCCTCGGCCGGTGGCGGATCTCCGGTCGGGGTGGTGTGCGAGCATCGGTTGTGCCGCCGCCTCCGCACACTGGGTTCGGGAAAGCTTGGCGTCGGCACGCCGGATCGAGCAGGGCGCAACCAGCGGGCGAGAGTCACCGTGCTTAGCCAGGACTAAAGCCCGCACATGAGACGAAGTAGCAGATCAGTGGCGGTACGGCACTGGCCTCCGGCTTGGGGGTCCGGGGGCGAGGCCCCCGGCGCGGGGGTTGTCAGGGGGCGTGCGCTCGCCCCTGACAAATCAAGCGGGGTGCGGGGCGGCAGCACCCGCAGCAGGTGTGGGCAGCCCGCCCACCTCCCCAACCGCGGCGTAGCTCTTGCTACCCGCCATGGCGGCCAAGCCAGCCGGAAGGGGACTCATATGGTCGATAGAATCGACACAGCAGGGCGGCCGGTGATCGCGATCGTCAACTCCTCGGAGGAGACCGCCCAAGTGCTGCAGGATCTGCTGGAGGATGAGGGCTTCACCACGGTAGTGGCCTATGTGGTTGATTTTAAGTTCGGGCGTCAGGATCTCAGCGCGTTCATCACCGCCCATCAGCCGCGGGCCGTGCTCTACGATGTTGCCCTGCCCTATGTGGAGAACTGGAACTATTTTTGTCAGCAGATCCTTGCCGCCGGCTACCTGCCGCCGGAGCGCTTTGTGCTCACGACGGCCAATAAAAGCGTGCTCGATCTGCTCGTCGGGCCGACGCCGACCTTCGAGCTGATCGGCCGGCCCTTTGACCTCGATGCCATCCTGCAGGCCGTGCGGCGCGCCGTGCAGAGCTAGCAGCGGCGCCGCGCCGAAATATAAATATTGCGCTAGAACATGGCCCGCCGCCCGCTGCAACCATTGACAGCGCGATCGACCGATGCCATACTACTTTCAACGCGGAACAGCCATTCCGCTTTGAAGGAGTATCGCAAATGAGTGATCCGAACGACATCCAAGTCGAGACCTCCGCAGCGGCGGAGCCGGAGACGCTGCCGGTGATCGCCCTCGAGGGCGCTGTCGTCTTTCCATATACTGTTGTTAGCCTCACCCTTGACGATGAGAATCGCGCCAGCGCCGAGGCCGCTCTCCGCAACGGGCGTCAAGTGCTGCTGGTGCCGCGGCGCCCCGACGCCAACAGCGACGCGCCCCTGGCCGAGCAGCTCTTCCCGATCGGTGTGATCGCCCGCATCGAGCAGTCGGGCGTGCTGCCCGGCGGCGCTTCGGGCATCGTGGTGCGTGGCCTGGTGCGGGCTGAGCTCGGCGAGCAGACGCAGGCCGAGCCTTACCCGCGCTTCGCCTTCACCCGCCGCCCCGACAGCTTCGAGCTGACGCCGGAGCTGGAGCAGCTGAAGCTGGAGGTCCACGCCGCGATCGACGCTGTGCTCGACCTGCGCCCCGGCGTGACCCAGGAGATCCGCAACTTCGTCCGCTCGATCGAGGATCCGAGCCATCTGGCCGATAACACCGGCTACTCGCCCGACTATACCTTCGAGGAGCGGCTTGAGCTGCTGCAGACCTTCGACATCTACGAGCGGCTGACAAAGGTGCGCGACTTCTACCGCAAGCAGCTGGCCATGCTTGAGGTGCAGATGAAGCTGCGCCAGGAGGTGCAGGAGTCGTCGGCCAAGCAGCAGCGGGAGTTCTACCTGCGCCAGCAGCTGCGGGCCATCCAGAAGGAGTTGGGCGAGGACGACGCCGAGGCCGCCGAGCTCGACGACCTGCGAGAGAAGCTGGCCGCCGCCAATCTGCCCGAGGTCGCCCGCAAGGAGGCCGACCGCGAGCTGAGCCGGCTCGGCCGCATCAACAGCAGCTCCCCCGAGTACCAGATGGTGCGCACCTACCTGGAGTGGCTCGCCGAGCTGCCCTGGGGTAAGCACACCGGCCACGCCATCGATGTGGCCTACGCCCGGCAGGTGCTGGACGAGGACCACTACGGCCTGGAGAAGGTCAAGGAGCGCGTGCTCGAATATCTGGCTGTGAAGCAGCGCCGCGCGGCCATGGGCGAGGATACCGGCCGCTCACGCGAGCCCATCCTGGCCTTCGTGGGCCCGCCCGGTGTGGGTAAGACGAGCCTGGGCCAGAGCATCGCCCGCGCCTTGGGCCGCCAATTCGTGCGCATGAGCCTCGGCGGCGTGCGCGACGAAGCCGAGCTGCGGGGCTTCCGCCGCACCTACATCGGCTCGCAGCCCGGCCGAATCATCCAGGAGCTGCGCCGCGCCGGCGCCGCCGACCCGGTGATCCTGCTCG
>DAOUGF010000125.1:0-5864 GCA_034429295.1 Chloroflexaceae bacterium | reverse complement strand
TGGCCTACTACAGCGGCCAGGTCCACCCGGCCCAGGGCTACTCGGGCTGGCAGATCCTGGAGCGAGGGCGCTCGATCACCGGCGTCGCCCAGATGGCGCTGCTTGATGGCAATATGGGCTCCGCCACCGATCCGCTGCCCGCGCCTGTCGAGGGCGAGGATGTGATGCCCGGCGTCGAGCCCGGCACGCTGATCCCCGACCTGGCGGAGTAACCCCGCGATCTCTGGCTCATACCCTCCTCCGCGCCGCGGGGGAGGTTTTTTGCACCAGATGATCGGGAAATAGCCGCCGAATGGGTGGAGAACGGAACGGTGACAGTAGGGGTCAACGAGGGGCGGGCGCAGGTGGAGGAGAGGTGGGCTACGTGCCCGCCCCTACTCCGTGTATACTGGCCTCCACAGAGCCTGAAGCGTATCATGTGGAGCACACAATGAACGAGAAGGCATCGCTCGCGTTCGCCGAGGCCCTGCGCGCTTTCGCCGCCGACGATCTGGCGAGCGCTGCAGCCGCCGCGGCCCGTGCCGCCGCCGCCGACCCCGCGAGCCGTCTCGCTCGCGAGGCCGCCGCCTACCTCGCCCGCGTGAGCAGCGAGGGCAAGGCGAACGTCTATATGAGCGGCGAGGCTTTTGGCGTCTTTATCCGCGAGGGCGGCAATGTGCCGCTCTACCAGGCCGTGAGCGCGGCTCTGCGGGAGGTCTACGCCGAGTACACGAACGCCAGCCTGCTCGAGATCGGCGTCGGCGATGGCCTCGCCCTGCTCCCCGCCCTCACGCCGAGTATCCACCGGGTGGATCTGGTGGAGCCATCGGCGGCCCTGCTCGTAGGCGTGAGCGAGGCCCTGGAGACGAGGGGCATCCCCTATCGCGCCTTCAACGGCACGATCCAGGCCTTCGCCAAGAGCCGCAGCGGCCACTGGGATATCGCCCAGGCCACTTTCAGCCTGCAGTCGCTGCCTCCCGCCGAACGCCCCGCTACGCTGGCCTGGCTTCGGGAGCACGCCGAGCGCCTGCTGATCGCCGAGTTCGATGTGCCCGCCCGTGGCGAGGGGCTCGATCCCGCCCGCATCGCCCACTTCGCCGAGCGCTACGAACAGGGTCTGGCCGAGTATGACGGCCCCGACAATCTGGTGGCTCAAGGTTTCCTGATGCCCGTCTTCTTCGGCTATTTCGACCCCAGCGCCGCCCGCACCAACTACGAGCAGTCGATCGCCGCCTGGGAGGACGACCTGCGGGCCGCCGGCTTCACGAACGTGGCCAGGCGCCACCTCTACGACTACTGGTGGGCCACGGCTTACCTGCTCGACGCCAAGCCCTAGGGAGAACCACAGGAGGGACGACCGACGACAGACGACCGACGACCGCCCGCAGCCTGCCTGACCGTGGTCTGCCGTCTGTGATCGCTCGTCGCCTAACTCCCAACCCACTTCCGAACTGCACCACCAGCACAGCATTTCACAAGTGTGCTGCTGGATGGGACGACCGACGACAGACGACCGACGACTGCCCGCGGCTTGCCCGAGAGTGGTCTGTTGTCTGTGACCGCTCGTCGGCTAGCTCCTAGCCCACTTCCGAGCTGCACAACTGAACCACAGAAATCTCTCGGCATGGGCCTGTAAGGGCGGCCCGTCGTGGCCGCCCCTTCTTGGGAAGCGCCAGCTGACCCGTTACCGGCGAATAATCGTGGTGCTATCTAGTGCTGTTGTGCTAAGGCCTCGGCCCGACACGCCTGCCCAAAAACGTTGTTGCGACGCGAAAAATCGTGCGCAGGCCCGACTTTTTCAGACGGCGCGCGTGCTACACTCCGCTCGCAATCCAGCTTCTACCCAGCACCACAGCCGATTTTAAGCCCCGGCGGCCAACGTGTGCCGCCGGTTCATCTTGCCTGCGGCCAAGCCGGCGGGCGCCTGACAATCTAAAGGAGGACGGCCCGTGCGTCGTGTTCTTCCTATCCTCGCCTTCGCGCTGCTGTCGTTGCTGCTGGTGGCCGTCGCCAACGCCGGGCCTGGCGCCCAGCGCTCGCCGCTACGCCTCCAGACCGGCAGCTTCGATCCGCTCTACGACGGCGAGCCAAGCATCGCCGCGGCGGAGCCCGACCAGGCGGCCGGCGATTATGTGATCGTCCAGTTCGTTGGCCCCGTCGAGCAGGCCTGGGTTGAGCAGGCCGAGGCCCTCGGCGCCGAGTTGCTCGGCTATCTGCCGGAAAATGCCTACGCCGCCAGGGTTGCCCCCGCCGATCTCCCCAAGCTGCGCAGCCTGCCCTCGGTGCGCTGGATCGGCCCATACCGCGCGGCCTACAAGCTCTCGCCGGCCCTCAGCGCCAAGGCCAGCCTCGCCGCGGACGAGCCGGTGGAGATCCTCATGGTCACCTTCCCCGGCGAGGCCGCCGATGCGCTCGAGCGGCGGCTGCTCGAGCTCGGCGCCAGCATCCACGAGCTCAGCGATACCTCTCTCGGCGTGATCGCGCGGGCCAGCTTGGGCGCGGCAGCCCTCGACGAGCTCAGCCGCTACCCTGGCGTGAGCTGGATCGAGCCCTATATCGAGCCCCGCCTCCAGAACGCCGAGGGCCGCAAGATCATGGGCGTCGAGACTATCTGGCAGAGCAGCGGACTCTTCGGCGCAAGCCAGATCGTCGCCGTCTCTGACTCAGGCCTCAGCGTGCAGGGCCAGCTCAGCGGCGATTTTGGGAACCGTCTGATCCGCGCCTACAGCCCTGCTGAGATGCTCCCCGGCAGCCCGGACTGCGCCGCCAAGGACGATTGGACCGACCTGAACGGTCACGGCACCCATGTGGCCGGCTCGGTGCTCGGCAACGGCTTGGCCTCGGGCAGCAATCCCGCTACTCACCAGTACACCGGCTCCCACGCCGGATCGGCTCCCGAGGCGCGCATGGTGTTCATGGCGATGAACACCGACGGCACCCTCAGCCTGCAGTGTATCCCCGCCAACGGCAACTACATCGGCCTCGGCTACCAGAACGGCGCGCGCATCTCCACCAACAGCTGGGGCGCGAACAGCAACGGCGCCTACACGCTCAACGACAGCGTGGTGGACGACTATATCTGGCGCAACCGCGATTACCTGGTGCTGTTCGCCGCCGGCAACGCGGGGCCAGGCGCCGGCACGATCGGCTCGCCCGGCTCGGCGAAGAATATCATCTCGGTGGGCGCGAGCGAGAACAACCGCCCCAACCTCGGGCCCCAGGACCCCATCTCCGGCGGCAGCATCTCCGACGACCCCGGCACGATGGCTTATTTCTCCAGCCGCGGCCCCACTGACGACGGCCGCGTGAAGCCCGACATCGTCGCTCCCGGCACCAACGTGCTCTCGGTGCTCGGCGCCGAGGCCGGTGGGCTGCAGCCGTTCGCCCCCGGCAGCCCTTACGCCCTCTCCAGCGGCACCTCCATGGCCACGCCGCTCGCCGCGGGCGCGTCGGCGCTGGTGCGCGAGTGGCTGATCACCCAGCGCGGCGTGGCCCAGCCGAGCGCCGCCCTGCTCAAGGCCCTGATGATCCACGGCGCCGTCCAGTTGCCGGGCGCCGCCACGCCGAACTTCAACAGCGGCTGGGGCCGGGTTGATCTCAAGAACACGATCAACGCCCGCTACGCCCATTTCGTAGACGATCTCCAGGGCCTCGCCGCCGGCCAGAAGCGCACCTACACCATCGAGGTCGCCGGCAGTTCGCCTCAGGGCATCCTCTTCGTCAACCCGTCCCAAACCGACCCGGTGGCCGCCGCGACGGTCAGCCTCGCCACCCTTCCGCCCGCTCCTCAGGCCGCCAGTCCGCGGCAGGCCCAGCCGGGCTTCGAGATCACGGCCCTGCCTGGCCACGATTCGCCCCGCGCCGGCTCCAGCATCCCCGACGAGGACAAGGCGACTCGCGCTCGCCAGGCGCCCGCCCCCGGCCTCCAGCCCGCCATCGGCGCCGCGAGCGCCCTGTCCCTGGTGGCAGAGCCCGCCGATGGCCCCGCTGCCCAGAGCCTGCTCACCAGCATGGTCGGCGGCGGTGACTTCGAAGATCCGGGTTGGACGAATATCTGGTCGGGCGTGTGGCTCGGCGCCGGCTACCCGGTGCGCACTGGGCCCGGATTCGGCCTGGTGCTGGCTGGCCAGCACTCGATCTGGCTCGGCGGCACCCCCAGCAATGACACGATCTACTACCCGGTGAGCTTCCCCGACGAGATCGACGACTCCGCCCCCAGCTCCGTCAGCTTCCTGCTGAACATGACGGACCTCGACAAGGGCTACGACGAGTTCTGCTTCGCGATCACCGACGAGGCCGGCTATCCCTTCGGCAGCGGCGCGAATCAGCTCATCGGCTGCACCGACGATCTGGCCAGCGGTACGCAACTGATCACGGCGCCGCTCAACGCCGCCCAGGTCGCGCTGCTCGAGGGCGAGACCGGCTACCTCATGTTCTTCACCCGCGGCGACGGGGTGGCACCCCACATGTCGGCCTTCATCGACAACGTCGCCTTCCTGATCGATTTCCCCGACGTCACCCTGAGCGCTGTGCCGAGCTCTGGCCCCGCTGGCACCACCTTCCTGCTCACCGGCAGCAATAACGTGCCCTACGGGGAGGTGGAGTTCTGTGAGGAGAGCTGCGATAACGGCACGCTCAACAGCGAGCCGATCTACGCCGACGCCCGCGGCGACGTTCTGGCATACCTCTCCACTGACGTCAACGCAGATCCCGGTAGCTACACGATCATCTCGCGCGTCAAAGGTCTAGCCGGGCGCAGCGCCAGCACCACGATCACCATCCAGGCCGCGAGCCAGCCCACGCTCAGCGTCAGCCCGGCGCGTGGACCTGCGGGCACGGTCTTTGTCGCCGAGGGCGCAAACCTGCTGCCGAACGATAGCGCGGTCACGGTGAGCCTGAACGGCAGCGTGCTTGGCACCACCGGCAGCGATGGCGCTGGCAAGGTGCGCTTCCGCCTGATCACGAGCTCGAACACCCCCGCCGGCAACTACGAGGTGCGTGTGACCGATAGCGCCGGCCGCAGCGCCACGGCGAGCTATCAGGTCACCGCCGTCCCCAGCGACGCCCCGACCATGACTGTTAGCCCGGCCTCCGGCCAGCCCGGCACCGCCTTCAGCTTCACGGGGAGCGGCTTCGCCGCGGGCCAGACGGTTGCCTTCACCCTCGACGGGCAGGATGTCGGCACGGCCATCCCCGACGGCGCGGGCAGCTTCACTATCACGCTGAGCACCAGCCCGCAGATCGCCCCCGGCAGCTACACCCTGGCGGCGACCCAGGGCGAGCGCCGTGCGTCGGCGAGCTTCACGATCATCGGCGGCCAGGGCCCCGGCGGCGGCACGCCACCCAGCGGCAGCGGCATCCACGTCACCCTGGTCTGGACCGACCCGCCTGGACAGCCGGGCGCGGCGAAGGCCCTGGTGAACAACCTCAACCTACGGATTGAGGGCCCCGACGGAACGTACTACGGCAACGGTGGCGATAGCCCCGACATCGTGAACAACGTGGAGACGATCCGGCTGGAGCGGCCGCAGCCCGGCACCTACACCATCGTTGTGGAGGCCGCAAACGTCAGCGCCGCCTTCGGGGCGCAGCCCTTCGCGCTGTTGGTGACCACGGCCCAGAATCACGGCGCATCGGGCGCGGATGTCGGACCCATCGAGGGAGGGGCACAGCGGATCTTCCTGCCGCTGCTGCGGCGCTGATCCGGTTGCTGTGCTGTCTGCGACGCGGACGGGGCGGCGCACTGCCGCCCCGCACCCCCGGCGCACGTCGTGCCGACGCTTGCAGCGGGGCGCAAGCGCTTCGCGCCACTGCGTCCGCCGCCCCCTGCACCCCCGCCGGAGTGGGCGCTGCCCCCTCCGGACCTCCCCCAAGCCGGAGGGCCG
>DAOUGF010000124.1:0-3118 GCA_034429295.1 Chloroflexaceae bacterium | reverse complement strand
GGGAGCCTCGGCGATACGAAAGGCGTAGCCGCGCCCGCGCTGCACTCGTAGCAGGGCCACGCGCTGGCGCACCGCCCGCGAGAGGCGTAGCAGCCCGCCCTCTGCCGCGATCACGGCGGCGCGCTCCTCCGCGGCCGTGAGCATAGCCTCGGCCAGCACGCGGAAGATCGTCGTGCGGCCGCTCGGCAGCAATTCGTCCGGCGCATCCTCGCCGCGAGGGGGCAGGTCGAGCCCGGCCACCAGCACCAGGTCCGGTCGCTCGGCTTGCAGCCGGGCGAACGCCTCGGCCAGCACCGGCAGATGATAGAAGTCGTCAAGCCGCATAGGGCGATCGCAGATTGCAGATACTAGCGATGGGCAGGGGCCTTTGAGCTAACTCTCCTTGGGAGCGGGGACGTCCCGCTCAGCGCGCACGATGCGCGCTCCTGGGGCGCAACCATCCTGCCCATCGCTGTAGGCCGAGGCGCCTTGAGGCTGGCCTCGCTCCGATGACAGCCAGCACGGCTGCGTGTCTGGGCAAAAGTGGGGGTAGGGAGGACAGTTGTAAGTTGCAGTAGCAGTATAAGGGATTGTACCTCAGCAAGATAGGTGGAAGCTGGACCTCGGATGCGGCGTAGTCCGTAGTCCGTACAGTTATGGCCTCAGAAAGCCTGGATGCGAGGTGGGCTTCTCCTACTCCACCGGCGCATCGGCGTCGGCAAGGAAAGTGATGGTGCCGCTGGATGAGGCCGGCGGTGTGATCCACAAGCGCTCCTGCAGATCGAAGCCGAAGAAGCTGCCATCCTCGGCGCGCAGGGTGAGTACTGCGCCATCAGCCGCGATGATCTCGACCCGGCCCACTTGGGATGGGGTATTGTAGCGACGCCGTTCACACATCGGGCCGCCTGGCTGGATGCTTTGACACTCCATGATCAGATAGCCCTGGAGCGGTTCTGCTTGATGTGCACCTGCACGCAACTGATAGTACCGATCACCGATCAGGAGCGCCCAGCAATTCCCTGGCAGGAATGTCGTTGGCGGATCTTCACACGCGACCATCCCTTGCGGATAGTCCTCCAATGGGCGTGGGGTCGCGGTCGGTTGTGGCGCGCCCCACTGACGGATTGCCACATCGAAGCTGAAGAAGTCGCCGCCGGCTGTCCGCACAGTGAGGACGAGCCCGTCGGCCTGCACCATCCGCGCGCGGCCAGAGCGCGTCGGCGTCAGATAGACCTCATCCTGAACTTGGAGAGCGCCTTGGTCAGAATCAGTCTTCAGTATCCCGGCGATCACGCCTACCCGCACGCCATTGATCTGTTCAACCCAGCAGTTCTCGATCAATACCTGATCGATTGGTAGAGGTTCACACTGGACGAAGCCAAACGGCCCCGGATCAGGAGCGCGTGTTGGGATGATGAAGGTCGGCCATATTTCGGGTGTAGGCATCGCCTCGGAGGTGGCAATATCGTTGGCGACACGAGCCATATTCGTGGCCCGAAGCGCCTCGTTGGTGGCCTCCTGTGCTGAGAGGGTGATCGTCGGAATAACTGTCGGCTGCGTTTCCTGCGCCACACTTGCCTCAGCTGTCGCCAGCTCGTTGAAAAACCCGGCCATGGCGGTTGCTTTGTCGGCTTGAAGCGTTGCCTCAAACGGTACAACCGTGCGGGTTGGCGACACAGGCGGTAGTGTCGCGGTTGGCGCCGGCTCCTGGCCGGTCTCACGGACGCCACACGCCGCCAGCAGGGTCAGGATGAGCGTCGCGAGCGCAACCCGCGCCCACAGCGCAGGCGAGCGTGTTGTCGGTTGGTGCATGGTGTAGTGCCTCGATGGATAAGTGGTGCTTCAGGTCCATAGCTGCCTGCTAGGTAGCGATCGCCGTCGCGCTCCGCCAAGAATAGGGCCGATGATGCCCGCTTCCTCTGGTAGAGTAGCATTGTGTGCAGCGCAGCGGCGCGCAGGGGCCGTAGTACTTGGCTGTCGCTGTGCTGCACCGCTGTGGTTGACCTGCAGGAGATGATACTCTAAGGAGCGAGGATGAGCGGAGCAACGATCGCCCACCGCAGGCTCGTCAACCAGCAGATCGCCCGGCAGCGCTTTGCGGAGCCAGGCGAGGTTGTGCGCTGGCTCGGCGCCATGCAGGCCCAGGATTTCCTGGGCGCGCTCTGGGCCGTCGGCCTGCGCACGCCCGGCGCGACGGAGGCGACGGTCGAGGCGGCGATCGCAGCAAAGACGATCGTTCGCACCTGGCCGATGCGCGGCACCATCCACTTCGTCGCGCCCGCCGACGCCCGCTGGATGCTCGAGTTGCTCACGCCGCGGGTGGTGCAGGGCATGCAGAGCAGGCTGCGGCAGCTCGGCCTCGACGCGCAGACGATCGCGGCGAGTGGCGAGGTGGTGGCGCGGGCCCTAGAGGGGGGCAAGCAGCTCACCCGCGACGAGCTACGGGCCGCGCTGGAGGCGGCTGGCATCGCAGCGGCGGGGCAGCGGGGCATCCATATCCTCGGGCAGCTCGCCCAAGCCCGGCTGATCTGCTTTGGGGCGCGGGCCGGCAAGCAGCCCACCTTCGCCCTCTTCGATGAGTGGGCGCCGGACGCGAAGTCGCTCCCTCGCGACGAGGGCCTGGCGACGCTGGCCCTGCGCTATTTCAACAGCCACGGCCCGGCCACGCTCCAGGATTTTGTCTGGTGGACAGGGCTGACGGTAACCGACGCCAGGGCCGGGCTGGCAGCGGCTGCCCTGCAGCTGAGGCGCGAGCTGATCGATGGGCAGGAGTATTACGGCCCGACGGATGGGGCGGCCGAAGATCTGTCGAAGACGGCCTTTCTGCTGCCGCCCTTCGATGAGTTCCTGATCGGCTACCGCGACCGCGGCGCCTCGCTCGACCCGGCGTACGCCGGCCGGGTTGTGCCCGGAGGCAACGGGATCTTTAACCCGATCGTCGTGACCGGCGGGCGGGTGACTGGCACCTGGCGGCGCACGTTGAAGAAGGATAACGTGACGTTGAGTTTCAGCCCGTTCACCGAGTGGAGCGCGGCCGAGCGGGAGGCGATCGCTGCCGCAGCAGAATGCTATGGAGGCTTTCAGGAGCGTGTGCCCATCCTTGAGTGGTGAGGCGCAGGGCGAAGGCGCCCGGCTGGTC
>DAOUGF010000123.1:0-2999 GCA_034429295.1 Chloroflexaceae bacterium | reverse complement strand
CGGTGCACTACTACAACACCGAGGAGGAGATCGAGCGGCTCTGCGACGCGGTTCGCGCCATCGGCGCGCAACGGCCGCTCCGCTAAGCCGCCCGGGCCCTACGCATATAGCGGACTACGGACTACGCTGTACGGACACTAGGTCAGGCTCACCCCTGCGGCGAGGCGAGTGATCCGCCGGATCGGCTCATAGTCGGCGTCGCTCACGGGGGCGAAGCCCAGCAGCCGGCCCGCCTCGAGGGCCGCGCGGCCTGACGGGTGCTCGTGCAGGGTGACGAGGGCCGACCGCAGGCTGGCCTTGACCTCCGCGGGCAGGGCGCGGCTCACCACGCAGGGCGGCGTTGGGAGCGGGCCAATGGTGGTGAGGGTGCGGATCTCCATGCCGAGCTCGGGATTGTCCCGCAGCGCAAGCTCCAGCACAGTGCTGTCGATCGCGATCACGTCGCACTCGCCCTCCAGCAGCAGCCCCAGCGACCCCAAGTAGTCGCCCGCCTCGATCGCGGCGCCGAAGAAGCCGGCCGGGTAGCCACGCTGCGCCAGATGGGCCCGCAGCGCCTCGTAGCCGGGGAGCGAGGCCGGCTCGCTGTAGGCAAGGCGGGCGCCTCGCAGGTCGGCGAAGCGGCGGAAGCGGCTCTCGCGCCGCACCACGACATCGGAGAAATAGACAGGCCGGCCCCGGTAGCGCGGGCCGGCCGGCAATGGGGCCGCCAAGGGCTCCAGGGTGTCAGCGCGACGGGTGTAACGCAGCCCGCAGATGAAGGCGACGTGGGCCAAGCCGGCGTCGAGCAGGCGCAGCTGCACCTGCCACGGCGGGCCGCTGATCAGCCGCGCGCCGATGCCGGCGTGCTCCCTGAGGTAAGTCGCGATCGCGGTGTGGGCCGGCTGTGTCTTGGGCGAAAGCAGCGAGAGGACGGTGAGCTCAGTCATGATCTCGTTCGTTCACTAAATAGCGCCAGATTCTCAGCCAGTCTCGGCTGGCACGTCCCAGGCAATGCGGCCACGATGGGTCGCCTTTACAGCTCTGTATCAAGAGAGTTTTGTAGTCCCATAGAAAGCTGGAGTCTCTGCTTAAAGGCAGGAAACCACATGGATTCTTGCGGGGCTCCGCTGGTCGTAGCCGATGTGCCGCAACTCCAGCGGTGCGCCGGGTCCATCTTCCACTACTCGGGCGGGTCGCCTAACAGCAGGCCCGCTGCCATCGGATGGCGCCCAAGCCGCCGTCGAGGATCACCGGGCCAGGGCCGCGGAACAGGATCGGGAGCGCGTATGACATAGGCGCGCCTCCCAGGTGCTACCAGAATGGTTTGATCGGCTCAGCCGGCCCCCGCGGCTTGCTCTGCGCGGCCCCCGCACCAGAGCGGAATGCTCCCGCCGACCCATGGCCGGCGAAGCGATCCAGGCGGAAGAAGCTGATGTTGTGGCGCGTCTCGCCCCGCTCCGCCAGGTCGGCCATGATCTCGCCGATCACGCTGGCGAACTTGAAGCCGTGGCCCGAGCAGGGTGAGGTGAAGGAGACCTGCGGGTAGTGCGGGTGCACGTCGATGATGAAGTGGTGATCGGGCGTGTTGGTGAACATACACTGCTTGAGCGCCATCGTCGGGCCGTTGCCCTCGGGGAAGTAGCGGTCGGCGAACTCCCGCAGGATCGCCTCGTCCCGCTCGGTCGGCTCGCGCTCCACCAGCTCCGGGTCAACCACCTCCTCCAGATGGTGGTAGCGCCCGAACTTGAAGCCGGGCACGCCGTGGATCGGGAAGCCGTAGTAGCGCCCCTCCTCCACTAGCAAGTTGAAGACCGGGAAGCGGTCGGGCGCGAACAGCTCTGGCCGCGTCGGCTGCAGCCAGGCGAGCACCTGCCGCTCCGGCTCCAGCAGGCCGGCGAGTACGTCCACCAGTTGGCTGTTCCAGGCGCCCGCGGTGATCACCAGGCGATCGGCCTCGTAGGTGTCGCGGCTCGTCCACACCCGCACGCCCTCGCCGCGGGGCTCCCAGCCGAGCACCCGCTCGCGCCCGTGGATCTCGGCGCCAAGGGCTTGGGCGGCCTGCACGTAGGAGACGATGCAGCGCTCCGGTACGAGGAAGCCGCCCTCGGGCTGGAAGAGCGCCATCGTCTCGTGGGGCAGGCGGTAGCCGGGGAAGCGCCGCGACAGCTCAGCGCTGGTGAGCACCTCGTGGGGCAGGTTGTGCTCCAAGGCTGAGCGCAGCGAGCCCTTGAAGACCCAGCTATCCGGCGGGCCGGCGTCGATCGAGCCGGTGATGTAGAGCAGTTGCTCGCCCACGTGCTGCTGAATCTCCCGCCAGAGCTGGTAGGCCCGCAGCAGCAGCAGCACATACGATGGGTCCTCGTAGTAGGCCAGGCGGATGATCCGGGTGTAGCCGTGGGAGGAGCCCATCTCGTGGGGGATGTCGAAGCGCTCGATGCCGAGCACCCGCTTGCCCCGGCGGGCCAGCTCGTAGACGGTGGCGCTGCCCATGCCGCCTACTCCGACGACGATCACGTTGTAGTGTTTGGTACGGCGCTGCATTTCCCAGGAGAGCGCCCACGACGGGGCGCCTGCTTTCTCGTCACCGCTGAGCCCGCTGGGTGGGCGCCCACGACGGGGCGCCCTTACGCTTTAGCTTGAAGACAGATCACGATCAGGCAGGGTGCTGTACAGACTACGGACTACAGACTACGGCCACTAGGCTTTAGCGCGCAGCCGCGCCCCTTGCGGGTCGAAGAAGGGCGTCGGCGTGACGACGGCGGGCACGGGCCGCTCGTTGATCATCACGACCAGGCGACAGCCGGGCCAGGCGTGGGTGGTGCGCACATAGCCCATAGCCAGCAGCTTGCCCACGGAGTGGCCGCGGTTGCTGTAGGTCACCCAGCCGATCTGCTCGCCGGGGAACTGCCGGTCGAGGGGCGCGCCGGCCTCTGGCCCGCTGAACTTGCGCTTCCGTTGGGTGGCCACGTCGCCCACGCTGAAGATCGGGGCGTCGGGTGGGGCGGGCAGCTCGCCCTCCA
>DAOUGF010000122.1:0-4560 GCA_034429295.1 Chloroflexaceae bacterium | reverse complement strand
TGTTGAAGGCGATCTCGCCCCGCACCGGCTTGGGAAGCGCGGCGGGCCGCTCGGGGTCACGCACCTCCTCCTGGGTGTCGAGCACACCGAAGATCCGCTCGGCCGAGGCCATCGCGGCCTGCAGGATCGTGTAGCGCTCGGCCAGGTTGCGAATCGGCTGGAAGGCCCGCTCGGTGTAGAGCACGAAGGCGGTGAGCATACCGAGCGAGGCCCAGCCCGCCAGCACGCCCTGGCCGCCCCACCAGAGCAGCGCCGCGGTGCCGATCGCCGCCATCAGCTGCACCGTGGGCATAAAGATGCTGAAGATCAGCAGCGAGCGCATGTTGGCGTGCAGATACTCGGCGCTCAGCTCGGCGAAGTGGCGCCTGCTGAGCCGCTCGCGGCCAAAGAGCTGTGTCACCAGCACACCGCTGATCTGCTCGTTCAGATAGGCGTTGATCATCGCCAGGCGCTGGCGCACCAGCCGGTAGGTGGCCCGCATAAAGCGCTGGTAGACGGCAACGATCATCAGCAGCACCGGCAGCGTCGCCAGGCTGACCAGCGCCAGCCGCCAGTTCAGGAAGAACATCACCGTCACGATCCCGACCAGCGTTACCAGATCGGCGAGGATCTGCACCAGGCCTTGGGTGAGGAACTCGTTCAGGGCGTCCACATCGTTGGTGATGCGAGTGAGCAGGCGACCAACCGGGTTGCGATCGAAGAAGCTCAGGCTCATGCGCTGGATGTGGCGGAAGATGTGGACGCGCAGGTCCATCATCACCGTCTGCCCCACGCTGTTGATGATGTAGTTATGGCTGTAGCGCAGGGCGAAGGTGGCCAGCAGCGCCAGCATATAGACGGCGAAGATCGGCCAGAGCCCATCCAGGCGGCCGGCCGAGATCGGCCCGTCGATCGCCCGCTGCACTAACAGCGGCGGCACGATATCAGTGAGCGCCGCGCCGATCAGCAGGGCGATCGCCAGCGTCAGACGACGCCAGTAGGGCGCCACAAAGACCGCGAGCCGCCGCACCAGCCGCCCGTCGTAGGCCTTGCCCAGAATTACATCATCGTCGAACCTTGTGCCAGCCACAGATATCTCTCCTCAATTTGACCGGGCGACTCGGCGCCGTTAGGGATCACTCCCTCACCTTGTCGCCCCCTCACCCTGTCACTCGCTCAGCTCCGCCTCCAGCAACTCGCGCCGGTACATCGCGGCGTAGCGCCCGCCCGCGCGGAGCAGCTCGCTGTGGGTGCCCCGCTCGACGATCTGGCCGTCGTCTAGCACGATGATCTGGTCAGCATCGCGCACCGTAGCGATACGCTGGGCGATGATGATGCTGGTGCGGCCCCGCATTACCTCCCGCAGCCCCTCCAGAATCTGCGCCGCCGTGTGGGTGTCCACGCTGCTCATAGCGTCGTCGAGCACGAGGATGGCAGGGTCGCGCATCACGGCCCGGGCGATCGCCACCCGCTGCTTCTGGCCACCCGAGAGCGTCACACCTCGCTCGCCGACCGTCGTGTCGATGCCGTCGGGGAACTGGCTCAGGTCGTTCACCAGCCGTGAGACGGCCACGGCGTGCTCCAGCCGCGCCTCGAAGCCGTCGTCCCGCTCCTGGTCGCCCACGCCGAAGGCCACATTCTCCCGCAGCGGTACGCTGAAGAGGAACGTCTCCTGGGGCACGTAGCCCACGGCCCGCCGCAGATCCTCCAGGTGGAGGCGGCGCACATCAATACCGTCGATCAGCACCTCTCCGGCGTCGGGATCGCGCACCCTGGCCAGCAGGTTCACCAGCGTGGTCTTGCCCACGCCAGTGGCGCCCACGATCGCAAGCGAGCCGCCGGCCGGGATGTGGAAGGAGATGTCGCGAAGCAGCCACTCGGGGCGTTCAGAGCGAAGGCCGGCGCCGCCATCACTCTCGCTCGTTGACCTCTGGACCCCTTTCTCGTAGCGGATGCCCACGCCGCGGAACTCAACCTCGCCCCGCGGCGCCGGCAGGCGCAGCGCGTCGGGCGGTGTGGCGATGGCAGGCTCGCGGCGCAGCACCTCGATCAGCCGGCCCATCGAGGCGGCCCCCTGCTGGTAGAGCGAGACCATCCAGCCCAGCATGATCATCGGGAAGGCGAGCAGCCCGAGGTAGGCGTTGAACTGCACCAGCTCGCCGATGGTCAGTTCGCCCGCGGCGACGAGGCTGCCGCCCGCCAGCAGCACCAGGGCGGCCACGCTGCCGAGGCAGAGGGCCATGAGCGGCCAGAGGGCGCCGCTCAGCCGCACATAGCTCAGGCTCAGCTCCCGGTAGCGGCGGTTATCGTCGGCGAACACCTGGCTTTCCGCCTCTTCCTGCGCATAAGCCTTGATCGTCCGGATGCCTGAGAAGTTCTCCTGGGCGCGGGTGGAGATCTGGCCGAACTGGTCCTGCACGCTCTTATACACCCGCCGCATGCGCCCGCCGATCACCACAAAGACGACGGTCGAGATCGGCATGAGCAATAGCACCAGCAGGGCCAGCCGCCAGTCCACCGCCACCATTAGGACGGCCGCGGCCAGGAAGGTGAGCACGGAGCTAGCGGTGCCGTTCAGGCCTGGGCCGAGGAACTGCCGCACCGCGCTGAGATCGTTGGTGGCGCGGGCCATCAGATCGCCGGTGTGGCTATGGCCGAAGAACCCCTGATCGAGGCGCAGATAGCGGTCGAACAGCGCCTGCCGCAGGTCGTACTCCACCCGATAGGAGACGCCGGCGATCAGCATGCGCTGCAGGAACTTGAACATGCCGTCGGCGAGGGCAACCAGGATGATCAGGCCGCCATAGCGCAGCAAGCTGGCGACCACCACACCGCCAGTGTTCAGCTCGTCCACGGCGATACGCAGGATGTAGGGGCCAACGGCGCTCACGCCGGCGGCGATCACGGCGCAAATGAAGCCGGCTAGCAGCGTCCAACGGTAGCGCGCCAGGTACGGCACGAGATGGCGGAGGTTGTTCATGCGGGCTCCTCAGCGTCGCTAGTACAGCATTCCACAAATGAGCGGCTGGTTGGGACCACCGACGACAGACAACCGCCCGCAGCCTGCCCGACGGTGGGCCGCCGTCTGTGGTCGGTCGTCACCCAACGCCCCACCGGTACAGCCCCGTCCCGAGAGCGCCCTGTGGTTCCAGGTAGGGCGGCTCTCCGCCTGGATGGGCCTGCAGCGACCACTCGGTAGCGCAGCCAGGGCCCAGAGCATGCGGGCGCTCCGGCTGAGACACTGTGCCCTCGGCACCTCTACTGTGAGCAGGCCTGCCGACGGCTGTCCAACTCTTCTAAGCAATGCTGCAAGAGGGAGAGGTGGCGGGCGAGAGAAACGCAGAAAGGCGCCCGTGCGGGCGCGCCGAGGCGAGTATAGCACCGCCCGTGCCAACTGGTGTCGGTCGCGAGGCTGATAGCGAGCTGAGATCGGGCGTGCTTTTTACCTGTTTTCTAGAAACGTTGCGGTACCATCGCCCGTTTAGGATGCAGAGTAACGCAGCGATGGCCACCATCTGGCGGCCAGCCACCTGAAGGCACAGGCCCAATGCTCAACAACATCGTCAAAGCCAAAGACGCCGGCTGTTTCGGAACCATCGGGGGATCGATCGCCGGCGGGCTGATCTTCCTCTCGGCCTTCATCCTGATCTGGTTCAACGAGGGCCGCCCAAACCTCGCCGTCGTCGCTGCCGACAGCATCCCCGTGAGCGCCAGCACCGTGAACCGCGCCAACGAGGGGCAGTTTCTCGCTGTCTCCGGCCGCCTCACTAGCAGCCCACTCAGCGACGAGCTCTTCCTTGCGCCGGGCAACTACCTGCAGATCGAGCGCATCGTCGAGATGTACGCCTGGGTCGAGCGGCGCGACAGCGAGACCGACGAGTACTACTACGACCAGAAGTGGACCACCAACCCCGAGAACAGCAAGGAGTTCTTTTTCTCGTCGGAGCACTACAACCCGCCCCTCGAGCTTCCAGGCGGAACCTACACGGCGCGCAATGGGCGGCTCGGCGCCTTCGCGGTCGATCTCGCCATGCTAGACCTCCCCGCCGCCGAGCAGCTTGAGCTCAATCGGTCGGTGCTGCGGCGCGGCAGCCAGGAGCAGAGCAGCGGACGCTACATCTTCCGCGGCTTCGGCACGCTCGAGAATCCCGAGATCGGCGACATCCGCATCAACTTCAAGGTGGTCCGCGGCGACCGCGAGGTGACCGCCTTCGGCGAGCAGCAGGGCGAGCGCCTGGAGCCCTACTGGTCGGAGAAGTACGACGTGGTGCTCTACCGCGCCCTCGACGGCAGCCGTGCGAGCGCCATCGAGCAATTGGACACCGAGCACACCATCATCGGCTGGGTGCTGCGGGCCGTGAGCCTGCTGATGCTCTGGGGCGGGCTGGCGCTAGTCCTCGGACCGATCTCCGCGCTGATCAGCGTACTGCCCGGCGCCATCAGGCAGGCGAGCGGCTGCGCGTTGGGCCTGCTCACCTTCATCCCGGCCTTCATCCTCTGGGCTATCGCCGAGGTGATCGCGATCGTGGCCCATAACCCCTGGCTGCTGGCGACCACAGTGCTGCTGGCGGTCGTGGCTGG
>DAOUGF010000121.1:0-5754 GCA_034429295.1 Chloroflexaceae bacterium | reverse complement strand
GGTGGGCGCCGGCTTTGGGAGTCTCCAAAGGGGGCAGCCGCCCCCTTTGGCGGGGAGCGCGAGGGGGCAGAGCCCGCTCGCATCTCGCCCACCGCTCAGGTGGCACTGGCACGGGGTAGCGCCCCGCCACGCCCAAGCGCGGCGCCCTACAGCGCGATCAGCCCCTGGCGCGCGCCGATGCTCACCGCCTCGGTGCGCGAGGCAGCGCCGAGCTTGGCGAAGATCGAGGCGATGTGAAACTTCACCGTGTGCTCGCTGATGTGGAGCCGCAAGGCGATCTGCTTGTTCGGCAGGCCTTCGCTGAGCAGCCCGAGCACCTCCATCTCGCGCGCTGTGAGCGGCTCGGCCGGCTGCTCGACGCCTGTGCGCCCCCCTGTGAGCTGCTCGGCCAGCTGCCGCGGCACCGCCACGAGGCCTTGGGCTGCCGCTCCCACAGCGGCCCGCAGCTCATCGGCGCTGGCGTCGGACGGTAGCACGGCCCAGCCACGTAGCGGCAAGGCCTGAAGCAGCGCCGGTAGGCGCGCATCCTCGCTCAGGGCCACCAGGGCTACGCCCTCCTCCCCAGCCAAGGCGCGCGCCGTCCCCGCCGGATCATCGCCGGCGACCAGCAGCACATCTGCGGTGGGGGCGAGCGCCGCAGCTGGCGCCTCGCCCACCACCTCTAGCCCATCGCTCGCCAGCATCGCCCGCAGGCCCGCCCGTAGCGCCGGCGTCGGGGCGATGATAAAGACTGTCGTCATGCCGAACCTTTTGCCCCAGAGGCGCCGCGGCCGTCCCTCTGCGCCTCCGGAGCGCGCTCCTACGCTCACTCCTTTTCGGCCAGCGTGATCGTGATGCTCATCGGAGCCCCGCCGCGGAGCAGATCGACGCGCACCACATCGCCTGGACCGTGGCCGCCCAGGACCTCGAGCAAGGCGTCGGTCTCCAGCAGCGGAGCGTTGTCAATGGCCAGCAGCAGGTCGCCTACGAGAAGGCCGGCCCGCTCTGCCGGGCCGCCCCGCGCCACCTGGGCCACCAGCAGGCCCGTGCGCCGCTCGGCTGTCGCAGTGCCTGCGGGCAGCTCCGCCGGCTGCACGCCCAGCCCGATGAACACGGGCTTGGCCGGCAGGCGCTCCACCCAGCCTTGGGCGACGTGGCTCGGGATGGCCACCGAGAGGTCGCCGCCGAAGATCATCGCGTTGATGCCGATCACCTCGCCGCGGGCGTTCAGCAGCGGGCCGCCCGAATTGCCGGGGGCCAGCCGCACATCGGAACGGATGTAGCTGGCCGGCTGCTCGCCTCGACCGGCCGGCAGCGCGCCAACGCCGCTCACGATCCCGGCGGTCACTACGCCGCGGTGGCCCCAGGGATTGCCGATCGCGAAGACCAGCTCGCCCACCCGCAGCCGCGTCGAGTCGCCGATCGGCGCAGGTGCCAACTCGCCGCCAGCCACCGCTAGCAGCGCCAAATCGAGCCGCGGGTTGCCGGCGATCAGGCGGGCCGTGGCCCGCCGATTGTCGTGGGCGAGGATCTCGAGCCGCTCGCCCACCCCCGCCACCACGTGGAAGTTCGTCATCACCGTGGCGCCGTCGCGCCAGACCACGCCGGAGCCGCCGCCGGGGCCGCGGCCCCGGACCTGCACCACGCTGGCCCGCGCTCGCTCGGCGAGCTGCGCCGTTGCCGCCCCGAGGTCGGGGATGCTCTCGATCAGTGTCATTGCAACCTCAGATGATGTTAGATTTCGGGTTGTGGATCTGCCTCGCGCAGCGAGGCGCCGCTCGCCAACCCACAATCGTTAGCGCTGGCCCACCGTGATTTGCAGCTCGACCAGGGCGCCGCCCCGAAGCACCTGGGCGGGCACCGCCTTGCCCACCCGATCGCCGGTGAGCAGTGCCTGGAGCTCGTCGGTGTCGGTGAGGGTGCGGCCATCGAAGCTGGTGAGTACGTCGCCGAGCATCAGCCCGCCTCTGGCGGCCGGGCTCTCCGGCTCCACCCGCACGATGAGCAAACCGCGCTCCTGGGCGAGCCCGGCCCGCTGGGCCGGGGGGATCTCCACCGGCTGGCTGCTGATGCCGAGGAAGCCTCGCTTCACCGTGCCACCGCTCGCGAGTGTGTCGGCGATGCGCCGCGCGAGGGCCGCCGGCACGCCGAGGGCCACGCCACCGGCCAACCCGGTGGTGAGCACGCCTACCACCGCGCCGCTGGCTTCCACCAAGGCGCCGCCCGAGAAGCCGGGGTAGGGGATGGCGTCGGTCTGGATGTACTGCTCGAGCACGGCGCCGCGCCGGCTGCGCAGAGGGCCGCCCACGGCGCTCACGATGCCGAACGAGGCCATCGGGCTCTCGCCTGGCCTGCCGACCGCGAGGATCAGCTGGCCTACCCGGGCTGGGGCGTCGGCGAAGGCGGCCGGGGCCATCCCAAGGCCGGCAACCCGCAGCAAGGCCAGGTCGCTCGCCGGGTCGCGGCCCACCAGCTGTGCCGGGAGCTGCCGGCCGTCCGGCGCCGTCACGTGCAGGTCGTCGTCCCGCTCCAGCACGTGGTCGGCGGTGAGCACCAACTCCTCGCCGCTGACGATACCGCTGGCCGGCCCGCGGGCTCGGCCGTGAACCTGCACCAGCGCCGCGCCGGCCCGCGCCACAGCATCGGCCATCTGATTGGAGATCGCGCCGAGCAGCTCGGCCGCGTCGAACGTTGTCATAGGGCGCTCCTTTATGGATTACAACAACAGGTTGTGCGATAGGTCTGCCGCAAGTATACGCCGCCGGCTTGGGCACCGCTATCCGCGGCTCGGCTAGCGCCGGCCCGGTAAAACGGCCAGGTCTGTCGCCTAAATGTTGCATCGCTAAAGGCTCCGGGGATGCGAGTATAATCGTCCTGCGCCTCTACAGCAGGCAGCATCTTGTTCCATGGCGCGCTATCCTGCGCGTTCCCATCGGGCGATCAGGAGCAGCAACTGGTCGCCCCGCGCTCTTATGGATCTCCAGACGGTCATCGCCGAGTACCACGCCCTGCTCGATGCCGAGACGGCCCGCGACAGCTACGAGCGGCTCGCCGCCGCCATCAGGGCCCGCGGCATGCTCGTGGGCAAGGCTCGGGACCGGCTCGTCTGCGAGGTGCTGCGCCCGCGCTTTATCGTGCCGGCACAGTACGTGCTGCTGAAGACCGCGGCCCGCGCAGTGGGTCGGGCGATCCAGCGGGTGGGCGCCGCCGCCCTCAGCGATGAGACGCTCCTCGCGCCCTACGCCCTCAGCCCCGACGAGCGAGTGCTGCTCGCGATCGACCCCGGCTACCCCGGCGCAGCCCTCTTCGGGCGCCTGGACGGCTTTCTCGCCCCCGATGGGGCTTGGTGCTGGTTCGTCGAGGCGAACCTCGAGTCGCCGGCAGGGATCGCCTACGAGGACGCGCTGGTCGAGGATTTCCAAGCCCTCCCGGTGATGCAGGAGTTCCTGCGGGGCCGCCACGTCCATCTCTTCTCACTCTGGCGGCGGCTCCACCACACGCTGCGGCAAGCCTGGGAGGCGTGGGGCGGCCAGGGCACGCCTACGGTTGCGATCGTGGATTTCCGCGAGGCGGTGACAATGCCGGAGTTCGAGTTTCTGCGGGATCGCTTCAACGAGGCCGGGACGCCCACCCTGATCGCCGACCCCGATGAGCTGCGCTACGATGGGGCGGAGCTCTACGTGGAGCAGGACGGCCGCCGCACCCCGATCGGGCTTGTCTACCGCCGGGTGCTCCAGCACGAGTTCCTCGCCCGCCACGATCTCCAGCACCCGTTGGTGCGGGCCTACGCCGACCGCCGCGTCTGTGTGGTGAATCCCTTCCGCACCAAGCCGGTCCACACCAAGCTGATCATGGCCCTTGTGAGCGATGAGGATGGCCCCGGCTGGGCGCTGCTCGATCCTGAGGAGCGGGCCGCCGTGCAGGCCCACGTTCCCTGGACGCGGCTGGTACGGTCCGGGCCTACCACCTACCAGGGCGAGCGGGTGGAACTGCTCGACTTTGTGGCCCGTAACCGGGAGCGCCTGGTGCTCAAGCCCAACGACGAGTACGGCGGCAGCGGCGTAGTGCTCGGCTGGACGGTAAGTGAGGACCAGTGGCGCGAGGCCCTCGCCGCGGCACAACGCGCGCCCTGGGTGGTGCAGGAGCGAGTGCCGGTGCCCCAGGAGGAGTACCCCACCTGGAGCGCGTCCGAGGGCCTGCGCTTCACGCCCCGCTATGTCGATAGCGACCCCTGCATCTTTGGCGTGGGGTCGGCGTTGGAGGCGGCTGGATGCCTCACCCGGATCGCGGCGACGCCGCTGCTGAATGTGAGCGCGGGCGGCGGGGCGGCGCCGCCCACCATTCATCTTGGCGGCGTTTAATGGTATACTTCAGGCACGACAGTCCCCGTCTCCGTTTACTGGCGCCCGCCTGAACGCCCCGGCGCGATGCCGCGGCGATGGCTGGCGTATTTGTATTTGGCCCGTTCGGGCCGCTAAGGAACGATTGTGAGCGCAGAACGCCTTCAGAAAGTGCTCGCTAGCGCCGGGATAGCCTCCCGCCGCGATTGCGAGGCGATTATCGCGGCCGGCCGGGTGATGGTGAACGGCCGTGTGGTACAGGAGCCGGGGCTGCGGGTTGATCCCGAGCAGGATGTGGTGCTGCTCGACGGGCAGCCGGTGCGCCAGCCGAGCGAGCGCACCTACATTATGCTTCACAAGCCGGTCGGCGTCGTCTCCACCGCCGATGATCTCTATGGCCGCCCCACGGTGGTCGATCTTGTTGATGTGCCGGGCCGGGTCTTCCCGGTGGGCCGCCTCGACGTGGATAGCGAGGGGCTCATCCTGCTCACCGACGACGGCGAGCTGACCCATCACCTCACCCACCCGAAGTTCGAGGTCGAGAAGGAGTATCGGGTGCTGCTCGATCGGCCGCTGGACGCCGACGCGCTGCGGCGCTGGCGCTCCGGAGTAATGTTGAACGGCGAGATGACCGCCCCGGCCACGGTGGCCTTCCTCGAGAGCACCGACGAGGGCCACTGGCATCGGGTGGTGCTCCGCGAGGGGCGCAAGCGGCAGATCCGCGAGGTGGCGAAGCTGCTTGGCTACGAGGTGCTCCGCCTGATCCGGGTGCGCGAGGGCGAGCTGCAGCTCGGCGATCTGCCGGTGCGCGAATGGCGCAAGCTGACGCCCGAGGAGGTAAAGGCACTGCGGGCCCATGTGCCGCCGCGCCGCGAGGGCGAGGCGGCCGCCGCGCCTCAAGTCGAGGCGAAGCCTCTGCGGCCAGGCGCGGCGCCCCGCGAGCGGGTTGCCGATGACGCCGGGCGCCCTCGGTCCTATGGGCCACAGGACGAGGCGAGGCCTGCGCGGGGCCCGGGGAGGCCGGGCGGCTACGGGCGCGACGAGCGGGAGCCGCGGCGCTACGACGAGCGCCCGCCCAGGGAGCGGAGCGACTTCCGCCGCGATGAGCGCCCGCCCCGCGGCGGCTACGGGCGCGATGAGCGGGAGCCGCGGCGCTACGACGAGCGCCCGCCCAGGGAGCGGAGCGACTTCCGTCGCGATGAGCGCCCGCCCCGCGGCGGCTATGGCCGTGACGAGCGGGAGGGACGGGGTGGCTATGACCGCGATTGGGGCCCGCGGCGCTATGATGATCGTCCGCCCAGGGAGCGGAGCGACTTCCGCCGTGACCAGCGAGAGCCGCGGCGCTACGATGATCGCCCGCCCAGGGAGCGGAGCGATTTCCGCCGCGACGAGCGCCCGCCTCGTGGCGGCTATGGCCGCGATGAGCGCCCACCGC
>DAOUGF010000120.1:0-3081 GCA_034429295.1 Chloroflexaceae bacterium | reverse complement strand
GATACATGGTGCGCCGGCGAACCATACGCTTGAACTCGCCCTGAAGGATAAGCTCGAGGGTCTCCTGCTGAGCGGCGAGCACCTGCTCGATCCGGCCGCCCTCGGCCTCCGCTTGGGCGAGCGCGTCGGCCAGATCGCTCAGCTCGCGGCAGCCGCGGGCGCGCGCGGCCAGGCTGAGGGCCGCGAAGGGGCGCAGGCGCAGGTCGGCGCCTGTCTGCAGGGCTTCGGCCACCAGAGCCTGCATTGGCGCGAGGCGAGGGTGCGGCCGGGCCGTGTAGCGGCGCATGATCTCGATCGGGGCCTCGAAGCTGCCGAGGGCCACGCGCACAAAGGCGATCAGGCCTGGGGTGAGGCGCCGCAGGGCGACGGCCTCGCGGCGGCGCTGCAGCTCGGCCCGTCGCGGCAGCGCCACGCCAAGGGCCAGATAGGCCGCCAACGCGCCGCAGAACAGTAGCGCACGCGGCCCACCGCGCAAGTCGCCGGTGACAACTACGAGGAGCAGGGTGGCCGCCATAACAAGGCCGGAAATCTGGCCCACCACCATGCGGCCGGCGCCGTCGAAGCGGCTCGTGGCCACGCCCAGCGTCGCCGCCAGCGGCCGGCGCTCGCCGAGGGTGAGCCCAAGCAGCGCCAGCAGCGCGCCCGCCAGCGACATCAGCAGAAACGGGGTGCTCGGGGCGATCAGGAACTCCATGGGTTTCCTCCGCTAATAGTCGGTGTCATCCACGCGGGCGAGCAGCACGCCGCCGGCGATGGGCATCGTGAGGGCGACGACCACGAGCAGGCCAACGATGGCGCCGAGAGGCGAGCTGTAGGCAAGGGCCACCCGCTCCCACTGCGACCAGGCCAGGTACGCGGCCATGCCGACGCCGGCGAGTCCCACGGCCACACCGCTGTAGCGCACTTGGGCGAGCTCGGTGACAGCCTCGTCGCGGCGGCGATCGGAGGCCTGAAGGGCCTCGTAGGCGGCCTCGCAGCGCCTGGCGATCACATCCTGGGGCTGCCCCGCCGCGGCCGCCAAGTGGTTGAGCAGGGTGGCGTGGCGCCGCGACGGCGTCTGGTCGGCCAGGGCGGCGAACACCTGCTGGGGCGTGGCGATGCCGCCGCCGGCGAGCGGCACGCCCTGCCGGACGATCAGGAGCGCCCACTCGGCGCGGAGCGGGCCATCGGGCATGTCGGCGACGACCCGCTCCAGAGCCGGGCGCAGGCCGGCGCTCGCCTTGAGCAGAGCGCTCAGCCGCCCAACCGCCGCCGTCAGGTCGCGGTCGAGGCGGGCCACATACCGTCGCTCTGCGGCGACGATCAGCCCCCAAGCGCCGAGGGCGGTGAGCGGCGTCCCGAGTAAAATGGCAAGGAAGGGCGGAGCGACCAGCGAGAGCGTCACAGCGACAACCGTCGCCAGGGCCAGGCAGAGGGCGACGAGACGCTCGGGCGCGATCGTCTGGGGAGTCCAGACGAGGGCCGGATCCGGCCTTGCGCCGCCAGGGAGGCGGCGGGCGGCGCGGCTGGCTTGGAGCTGTGCGAGCAGCAGGGCAAGGCGGCCGCGGAGAAGCAGCCCGACCACGAGCAGCGCGGCGGCGGTGAGGGCCGGGGCGACGGCCAGGGCCAGCCAGGCGGTCTCGGGATGGGTGATGGGCGGGCTCAGGTCATTCATTGCTGGCTCCTTGGCGCTGCTCCAGGGCGCTGATCGCGGCCTCCACCGGGTCGAGGGCGTAAGCGCCTACCTCGCCCGTCTCGCGGAGGGTGCGCAGAGCGTCGCGGCGGGTGTAGAGGGCTTCGAGGGCCACTTCGGCCGAGAGGGCGCCCTGGTCGAAGCGAGAAAGCAGGTCGGCGGCGTCGCGGGCGCGGCCCTGGCTGAGGGCGAGGCGCGCCTGAGCTACGCTCTCTGCCGCCTGGCGGTCGGCCCGCTCGCCGCGGGCGATCGCCTCGGCGCGGAGCGCCCAGCCGCCGGCGGGGGCGTAGGCCGCGTAGAGGGCGACATCAGCCATCACCTGGCTGTGGGCAGCGCGGGCGGCAGCCCAGCGCCGGCCCCGCAGCGCTTGGGCGAGTTCGCCCTCGATGCGACGGGCAGTTGCGGCCAACTCCTGGGCCAGCGCAAGATCGAGCTCGATCGCTCGCCGCGCCGCGCCCGCCAGCGCCTCGTCAGGGCGATCGCGCCAGGCCCGCCGCAGGATGGCGAGGGCTTGGCCCGGCTCGCCCGAGCGGGTGGCCATGTCGGCCCGGGCGACTGTCTCTTCAACGGCGGCGCGGGTGGTGCCGGCGGCGCGCACCTGGCCCTGGAGCCGGAGCAGGCACAGGCGACGCCCCAGAGCCTCGGGGGTGCGGTCATCGCCCTGCCAGATCAGCTCGTCACCCTCGACGCGGGCGGCCGTATGCCACCTCAGCTCGCCCTCGACGGCGGGCTCGGCCCAAGCCAAGCGGACGGCGCGGGGGCGCAGGCGCAGGGGTCTCCCCTCATCTGGCGAGCCGCCCATCTCGTCGGCCCCGTCGAGGAGCAAGATCTCGTTGATGTAGCGCCGGCCGCCGACCTTCTCGAGGTGCACTACGACTTGGAAGTTGTCGCAGGCATCCTCCAAGGCGTGGTCGCGGCGGCCTTCATAGATGTAGGCGCCCGGCATGGCAGCGCAGTCGGCGAAGCGCTGCACGGCGCGTATGGCGGAGCGGGCGTGGATCGTGGTGGCTACGGCATGGCCGCTCACCGCCACCGCGAGGATGGCCCCAGCCTCCTCGGCGCGGGTCTCACCTGGCGCCACCAGGGAGGGCGTCTGGCGCAGCACCTCGCGGGCCGCCCGGCCGAAGGCGCGGGGATCCACGGCTGTCTGCACCAACTCTCGGGTCCAGGCCTTGTGCCGCACATTGATCTCCAAGGTGTTATCCTCGATAGTGATCACGTGGGGCTCACCGGGCCACGAGTTGACGATCGCCTCGAGCAACGCGGTCTTGCCGCAGCCGGTCTCGCCGGCGATCAGGAAGGAGCAGCAGGCCCGCACCAGGAGCCGCAGCAGCTCGCCAACCTCGGGGGCGCAGGCGCCGCGCTGCAGGATATCGTCGAGGGACCAGGCGCTGCGGCGGCCGCGGCGG
>DAOUGF010000119.1:0-1503 GCA_034429295.1 Chloroflexaceae bacterium | reverse complement strand
TGGTAGTGCTACACCCGCTCTCGGCGCCGAGGAGCATGCAAGCGATGGCGCTCTCGGCGCTGGCGGCTGTCGGCTTCGGGGGTTCCAAGGGGGCAGCCGCCCCCTTGGCGGGGAGCGCGAGGGGCACAGCCCGCTCGCATCCTCACACACCGCGCAGGTGGCACTGATATGGGCGCTGCCCCACAGGCAGCGTGTCGCAGCACTGTGCAGGGGTGCAGGGGCGGCAGCGCCCCGCTACGGGAGTGTCGCAGGCACCGAGCGTCGGGGGAGCAGGGATAGCAGCGCCCCGCAAGGGCCATCTCGGTGACATCGACGCCGGAGGCGCGTTCACACCAGAACCTCGCGCAGCGCCTCGGCCAGCTCGGGCGGGCTGCCGGCGCCGATGGCGACCTCCGGCGTCCGGTGCCAAGCGGCGCAGTCCCGCAGTGCATCGGCCAAGCCCTCGATGAGCGCGTCATCGAGCGTAACCCACGGCTCCAGATGGATGGCTTTCACCTCGAACACGCCCCGGTCGCGGTGGGCCTTCGGATCGAGGCGGCCGACGATCCGCCCGTGGTGCAGGATCGGCAGGGGGAAGTAGCCGTAGGTGCGTCGCGCTGCCGGCGTGTAGACCTCGATGCGGTAATGGAAGTCGAAGAGCTCCAGGGCCCGCGCCCGATCCCAAACCACCGGGTCGAATGGGGAGAGGAGCGTGGTGCGCGTGGGCCGCAGCTCGCCGGCCGCGGCCCGCTCGGCGAGCGCGAGATGATCGGGGTGCAGATAGACGGGGCCGTCCCACCCTGCCACCTGCGCCGTGACGAGCTGGCCCTCTGCGGCGAGGGCCGCGAGCTGCGCCGCGACGCCCTTCTTCGGCAGGCGGAAGTAGTCGGGCACCCAGCGGGCCGGGGCGACGCCGAGGGCGCGCACGGAGGCGAGCAGTTTCTGGCGGCGCACCTCCTCAGGTGTGGGGAGCGCGCTATCGTCCCAGCCGGGGAGCACGCGCTCCTGCAGCTCGTAGACGCGCTGGAAGTTTTCGCGGCGGGCGATCATCAGGCGGCCGTGGAGGAAGAGCAGCTCCAGGGCGATCTTCTCCGGCTTCCAATCCCACCATGTGCCGCCCCGCCCGTCGCCGTTGGCGAACGCTGCCGTGCGCAGCGGGCCCTCAGCCCGCACCCGCTCCAGCACCCGCTCCACCACCTCACGATGCTCGACGGCCCAGCGGGCCCAACTGTCGTTGGCTTCCCGGCGCTCCAGCATCGCGCCGCGGTAGAGCGGAAAATCCTCGATCGGCAGGAAGCAGGCGGCGTGGGACCAGTACTCGAAGATGGCGCCCTCGACCAGCAGTTCGTCGAGCCAGCGGGGCTCGTATGCACCGAGGCGGCTCCAGAGCACGAAGTAGGGGCTGCGGGCCACGATGTGGATCGTGTCGATCTGAAGGGCGCCCATGCGCTTGATCGCGGCAAGGACGTCGGCTTTGCGGGCCGGGCGGGACGGCGGCTCAAGCAGGCCCTGGGCGGCGAGCAG
>DAOUGF010000118.1:0-14576 GCA_034429295.1 Chloroflexaceae bacterium | reverse complement strand
GTCGGCTGGCGCGCTCGCCGGCGTGGCGGAGGGCGGCGTCGTCGGCGCGGTCACCGGCACAGCTGTGCTCGGCTGGCGTGCAGGCGCGCTGGTGGGCGCCCGTCGCGGTGCTGCGTCGGTGGCCGTGGTGGCGGGTGGGACGCTAGGTCGGGAACTGGCTGTCGGCGTGGGGGACGGCGAGGCGCTGGCGGCCTGCGTCGGCTCAGGAGACGGCGACGCCGGCGCGGCGGTAGGCGCTGCCGGCGTGCTGGTTGGGGCGTCAACTATGGCGATCGGGACGTTGTCTTGAGGGGCCGACGGGCCCGGTGCAGCTGGCGGGGCTTCATCGGCGGCGGCGGCGGCGATCACGTCAGGGTTGATCGGCGGGATCATCGGGCCGCCTGGCCAGAAACTGTAGTCGGCGCCCCTGTGTGTCCCCAGATCGCCATCATAGCGAACGATGTCGGGCAAGGCGAGGTCCAGCGCTATCCGTGCGATCAGGCTCACTCCGCCGAGCACCATTGCCAGCGTAATCAGGATGAGCCACGGTAGCGGGCGCGTCAGGGCGCTACGCTCAGGCAGCGGCAGCCATCGGGGCCTTCTTTTCAGGGCTGGGTGTGTCATCTGCGTAGCGGAGCGTGAAGTAGAACGTGCTGCCCTGACCCGGAACACTGCTTACGCCGATCGTGCCGCCCTGCCGCTCAACGAGCTGCTTACAGATCGCAAGCCCAAGGCCGATACCCCGCTCCGCGGAGTTGATACCCTCGCTCGTACCATCCCCGCGGATGAAGCGCTGGAAGATCTGCTCTTGCATATCCGGCGGGATGCCTCGGCCCGTATCCTGGACCTCGACCCGCACATGGTCGTTACAATCAATGGCTCGCACCGTGATCCCGCCGCTGCTGGTATAGAGCCGGGCGTTATCCAGCAAGTGGTGCATGATCTGCCGCACCTGGTCGTAGTCTGCCAGCACCGGCCGCAGATCCTCGGCGATATCGACGGTGAGCGTCAGGCCCTTCGCCTTGATTAGGCCCTGCAGCGGGAAGGCCGCCTCGCCCACGGGGCGCGCTAGATCCATCGGCTCGAGCTCGGTAGTGAGCAAACCGGAGTCGAGGCGCGCGATCACGATCACATTCTGGACGAGGCTGGTCATGTTGTTGGCGTGATGGCGGATGGAGTCAACAAAGACCCGCTGCTCTTCGTCCATCGGGCCGGCGAGGCCGCGCAGCAGCAGATCCGCGTTACCGCGGATCACGGTGAGCGGCGTCTTCAGCTCGTGGGAGATCACACCGATGAAGTTAGTCTTCGCGCGGTCTACCGTCACCTCTGCGGTCATATCCTGGAGCAGACAGACGTAGCCGCTGCGAACACCGCCGCTGCCGATCACCGGGGCGATCGAGGCTTTGACGATGTAATCGCCGAGAGTGTAGAGATCGTTGGCCCGCTGCGCGCCGAAGCCAGGGACACCCTCGACGAGCTTGTTGAGCGGGATGTCGCTCAGCTTCGCGGGGATAGGATCGGTGTCGCTAATGCCCATCAGGCGGCGGGTCGCCCGGTTGATCATCTTCACCGTGCCGAGATCATCCACCACCACAATGCCATCGGTGATACTCTCGACGATCGCAGCCCGCTGGCTGGCCTCAGCCTGTACCTGGCCGTAGAGGCGCACCAGATACTCCGTCATCTGGTTGAAGCTGTTGGCCAACTGGCCGATCTCATTCTCGGCGCTAATATTGGCCCGGCGCATCGTCTCGCCCTTGCTGATCGCCTGGGCCGTGCGGGCCAACTCCTCCAGGGGCCTGGTGATGTGCCTGGCGATCACGACGCCGGCGCCGATAATCCCGCCCGCCAGCACCATTATCAGAACGACGATCGGCCTGACCGTGCTGTAGGTTGTATCCCACACCTCGGCGCGGGAGAGGGCCGGGGCGAGAATACCCACATTCGCGTCGCGGATGATCAGCGGCACATACGAGAACTGATACTCACTGTCGCCGATCCTCTCTTTACTGAAGATCGTCTCCTCCGTGGGGTTCTCGCTCGCCTCGTACTCGCTGAGCAGCCGCAGGCTCATCGGAGGCACTTCGCCAAACGTCGAGCTGACCACCCGCCCCGCCTGGTCGTAGAGCGTGATCCCGGCAGCCTGCGAGCGAGCGGCCATCCTGGCGAGCAGGTTATCGACGCTCATCGCCGCGATCGCCCCGCCAACGATATCGTCGCCGAGCCGCACCGGGGTGATGGTGGCGAAGTAGAGCTTACCCGTGTCGCCGAACTTGATCAGGCCGGCATACTTGTCGCCGAACTGATCAGTTGTGCCGCTGAGCACTCGCGAGGTGAACCAGGTGCCCGAGAGGTCCAGCGACCCATGGACGACATAGTCGTCGCCCGTCGCGCCGTCGGGGTACTCGAAGTCCACCAGCGTCTGGCCCGCCGTGTCGAAGAGGATCAGCCGATCTACGAGCACACCGCTGCGGCTGGCGGCAAGCTTAAAGAAAGGCTCTATCGCAGCTGCGAGGCCAGTTTGATCCTTCTCGGCCAGGGCGCTGGCCACCGCGGGGGCGCCCGTCGTCTCGTTCGGCAGGGCGAAAGTCACCTCCCGCAGAAACTGGAGGTTGGCCTGCTCCAAGTCGATCAGAGCATCGTTGGCCGAGCGGGTGACTGTGGCCAGCTGGTTGGCGAAGCGCTCCTCCAACGAGTCGCCAACCATGGAGAACACAACAAGCGCACCGACCACCATCACGATGACGGTGAGCAGCAGAAATGGGGCAATAATCTGGTACTGGAGTTGGGCGTTTAGCCCTTTCCAAACCCGCCTCATCGGAGCCACCTCTGGCGCAGGCCCCTGGTAGACTAGAGCTGCCACGCTCTGCGAATCCGTGTCCCCCACGACCCACGCCGCGCCCCTACATGATAGGATCGCCCTGCGACACAGGCAAGACTACCTGGGTTAGAAGACGTTAACAGTTTGTTTAACTACGGCCAGCGCCGTATGACGGAGCTGCAAAGCGTCGCGAGGGCGCTACGACCCTCTATGCTATAATAATGACAGAGCGCAACGAGCGTCCGCCCCCCTAAGAAGCTCAGCAACACCTATGTGGCTACGCTTTCTTGGCACCGGCACCTCGATGGGCGTCCCGGTGATCGGCTGCGACTGCGCTGTCTGTACCTCCCCAGACACCCGCAATCGCCGGACCCGCACCTCAGCCCTGCTCCGCACCGGCGCCGAGACAGTGCTGATCGATGCCGGCCCCGACTTTCGCACCCAAGCCCTCGCCGCCGGGCTGCAAAGCGTCGATGCGGTGCTGCTCACCCACTCCCATTTTGATCATGTAGCCGGGCTCGACGACTTGCGCCCACTCACTCATCGCGGGGGTTGCGTGCCGATCTACGGCAGCGCCCGCACCCTCAGCGAGGTGCGCGAGCGCTTCGCCTACGCCTTCGAGGAGACGTCGGTCGGCTCCACTCGCCCCAGCCTTGATCTGCGCCCGATCGACGGGCCTTTTGTTGTGGGCGCGCTGACGATCCGGCCGCTCACTATCCTGCATGGCACCTGGGCGATAACGGGCTACCGCATCGGCAACCTCGGCTACATCACCGATGCCAGCGCTATCCCTCCCGAGGCTTGGGCTCAGCTGGGCGACCTTGATGTGCTGGTGCTCAACGCGCTACGGCCGGAGCCTCACCCCACCCACTACAGCGTCTCCGAGGCGCTGGCGGTGATCGCCGAGCTGCGCCCGCGGCGCGCCTTCCTGGTCCATATGACCCATAATATCGAGCACGGGGCCACCAGCGCCCAGCTCCCCCCGGGGGTCGAATTGGCCTACGACGGGCTGGAGATCGAGGTGTTATGAACGACGCGCCTCCTCTGCCCGTGCTCTCCCCTCCGATGGCCTCGAGCGGCCTATGAGGATCGGCATCGACGCTAGGCTGAACGCCTACCGCCAGGGCGGGATCGCGCAGTACACCCGACAGCTGCTGGCCGCCCTCGCCGCGACCGCCCCTGATGAGCAGTTCGTCGCCCTGCAGCATCACAGCCAGCAGCGCCCCCTCGTGCTGGCGCCAAATGTGCGCAGGGCGAATATGTTCACCCCACCCCACAACCGCTTCGAGCAGTGGAGCTTGCCGCTCGAGTTGCTGCCCCATCGCCTCGACCTGCTCCACTGCCCCGACTTCATCGCCCCCCGCCGCCGCCCCTGCCCCGCTGTGGTCACGATCCACGACCTGGCCTTCTTGCACTTCCCCGAGATCCTCGATGCCGAGGCGCGTCGCTTCTACAGCCAGGTGCAATCATCTGCCCATAACGCCGACGCCGTGATAGCCGTCTCGGAGGCTACACGTCAGGATATCGCGGAACTGCTTGACCTCGAACCCGCCCGGGTTGATGTGGTCTACGAGGCGGCCGACCCACGTTTTGCGCCCACCCTGGTGGCCTGCAACGAGCAGCGCCTGGTGAACGGCCACGAACTGGTAGCCGGCAGCTTTCTGCTCTTCATGAGCACCATCGAGCCGCGGAAGAACCTGGAAACGCTGCTGCGGGCCCTACGGGTCTGCCTGGATCGGGACAAGCGGGCGGGATACCTGCTCGCCGCGGCCGGCGCGCGAGGCTGGCTCGACGAGCCGATCTACGAGCTGGTGCGAGAGCTGCACCTGGAGGAGGCGGTGATCTTCCTTGGGCAGGTGGGGTTGGAAGATCAGATCTGGCTCTACAACGCCTGCCGGCTCTACCTGAACCCGTCGCTCTACGAGGGCTTCGGCCTGCCGGCGCTCGAGGCCCTGGCCTGCGGCGCGCCCACGGTGGTGGCCGACACGAGCAGTCTGCCTGAGGTGGTGGGCGACGCCGCTCGCCGCCTGCCGCCCAAGGATGTGGCCGCCTGGGCCGACACGATCGCCGAGCTTTGGGCCGATGAGGACGCCCGTGAGGAACTGGCTCGCCGCGGACCACAGCGAGCCGCCGCCTTCTCCTGGCAGCGCGCCGCCGAGGAGACGCTGGCGGTCTACCGGCGGGCGCTGCAGGGGCGGTAGCCGAGGATGTGGGGAGTGAGGACAGCCGGTGGGCTGCCCTCTTGTCCCCTTCTTACTCCCGCTTGAGCGCAGGGTGGAGCTTGGTGGCCGCCAGCCAGGCCTCGATCCCCTCGTTCGGCTGCACGCCCTGCTCGGTGACGATCCCGGCAAGGGCGCGGAGGGGCGTGTTGTCGAAGTAGAGGTTGATGATCGTCAGATTCGACGGGGCATCTTCCCAAACCTGCTCGGCGGGCCAGCGGGCCTGGGCCGGGGGCACATAGCCGGGCGGCAGGAACTTCTCGCTGCCGCAGAGGGCATAGATCGGCACGCCGCCTGCGCCCGCGGCAAGGGCGATACCGTAGGTGCCAACCTTGTTGACGAGGCCCTGGGCGCCGAGATAGTCGGCACCGACCAGCACCACCTGGACCTGGCTGGCCATCGCGATCGCCAGCGCGTCGATCACCAGCGTAACGTTGAGGCCGCCGGCTGCAAGCTCGGCGGCGAGGGCCCGGCCCTCGCAGGCCGGTCGCCCCTCGGCGCAGATCACCTTGAAGCGGCGCCCTGCCCGCTGCGCGTGGCGCAGGGCCGCCCGCACCGTCGTGCTGCGGCCGTTGGTCAGTACCTGGCCATCCTCGGGGATCAGCCGCAGGGCCGTCTCGGCGATCGCCGCCTCGTGCACCCGCAGCCGCCGCTTAAAATCACTGATCACCTCGGCCACTGCACGCCGCGCACCGTCAGGGGCCTCCTGATCCTCCATCTTCCAGAGCACGGCGTTCACGAGATTCACGAGCGGCGCCATCGTCGGGTGGGCGCTGATCAACGCCCATCCCACCTCCAACAGCTGCTGCCGTAAGGTGGCGACGGGCGCATCCTGCTCGGCGCGGGCCAGTCGCTGCAGCACCTCCGCGCTCTTCTCGGCAATCTCCACCGCGCCCGAGACGCTGTCTTCGGCGATGGCCGCGACCGCCTGTGCGGTAAATCTGTCCACAGCGATCATCCTGGGCTATGCTGGTACACCGGGTTGTCGGGTATGCAGAGGCGAGGGCGCAAGCGGCCGCTGCGTGCCCGATGCAGGCTTAACCATACCACAAATTCGACTAGCGTTTGTCGGAGTTGATCGAGCGGCGCCTGACAAGCCGGTGGAGCATTTGCTCGAGTTGCTCGATCGAGAACGGCTTGGGGAGGAAGAGGTTGCCGCTCTGCTCGATCTGGCTGCGGGTGGAGGGGCTCAGGGTGTCGCCGGTGATAAAGATCACCCGATCGGCAAGGTCCGGGTCGCGCTCGCGCATGGCGCTCACTAGCTCGAAGCCGTTGAGGCCCGGCATCTTTACATCACAGAGCACCAGATCAAAGAGCTCGCGGCCAAGGGCATCGAGGGCGGCCTCGCCGCTGGTCACCACCGTCGCCCGATGGCCGATGTCCTGCAGCAGCCGGGCGATCAGCCGCACAACTGCCTCCTCATCGTCAACCACCAGCACATGGAGCGGCGCTTCGACCTGCTCGGCCGGCGTTTCGCTAGGCGGCGCGGCCATGGCGCTCGTCGGATTACGCACGGGTAGCACGATCGTCACTCGCGTGCCCGCGCCGAGCTGGCTTTCCGCCCAGATCTGACCATCGTGCTCCTTGATGATCCCGAAGCAGATCGAGAGGCCGAGGCCGGTGCCCTGGCCGACTGGCTTGGTGGTGTAGAACGGGTTGAAGATCTTCTGCAGGTCGCGCTCGGGGATGCCGACGCCGGTGTCGCTGATCTCCACCCGGATCACCTGACCATCCTCGCTGGCGGCGACGGAGCTGCGGAGCGTGAGCGTGCCGCGGCCACCCTTCTCGGCCATCGCGTGGCGAGCGTTCGTGATCAGGTTGAGGAACACCTGTTGCAACTGGTGGCTATCGGCCGTGGTGACGGGCAGATTTGGATCGAGGTCGAGCACGACGCCGATGTTATCAACCTTGAGCTGATAGTTTTGCAGGGCGATGGCGCTCCTGATGGCGTCGTTGATGGAAACCGGGCTGCGCTCGGGCTTATGCTCGCGGGCGAAGATCAGCAGGTTCTGGACGATCTTCCCTGCTCGCTCGGCCTGGGCGTGGATCTGCTCGATATCCTGGCGCGGCTCATCAACGATGCGCTTGTCGCGGAGCAACAGCTGGGCGTAGCCGCTAATGCTGGTGAGCGGATTGTTGAGCTCATGGGCCACCCCCGCCACAAGCTGGCCGATCGCGGAGAGCTTCTCCGACTGGATGAGCTGCTGCTCGAGGCGGCGGCGCACCGTCAGGTCGCGAGCGATACAGTGGATACCGCTCACTCGCACCCCGTTCTGGATCATCTGAGCCGAGATCTCGAGGTAGACGGGCTCCTGATCCCGGCGAACCAGCTCGATCTCGAAGGGCGGCACGCCACGGCCTTCGAGCAGGGATCGCAGGCGCGGCGCAACCTCGCGCCAGGAGGCGGGCGAGCAGATCGCGGCGAGGGGCTTGCCGGTCAGCTCCTTCACCGGGTAGCCGGTGAGTTGCTCACCGACCCTGTTGATGCTGGTGATCGTCAGCTCGCGATCCAGGGTGAAGATCAGATCGTAGGCGTTGGCGAACAGGCCCTTGTAGCGCTGCTCGGAGAGGCGCACCTGCTCGTAGAGACGGGCGTTCTCGATCGCGATCGCCGCGTAATCGGCCAGGGTCGCCAGCAGATACTGGTCGTCCTCGGTGAAGGTGCGGGCGGTGGATCGGTTATCAACGGCGAGCACACCGATCACCTGATCGCCCACAGTGAGGGGCACCTGCAGGAGCGCCCGCACCAGAAAGCCCGTCTTCACCTTGAGGGCCACGCCGGTACGGGCCTGGTCGAGGCGGATGGGCTTGCCGGTGCGCACCACCTGGCCGGCTAGGGTGTCGTCGATGGGGAGGCGCAGACTCTGGGCGCGCTGCTCGCCGAGATTCTTGGCGGCGCGCAGGTACAACTCCTGCTTCTGGGCATCGCGGAGGAGCAGGAAGCCCTCCTCGGCCTTGGTGATAAACACCGCCGCCTCGACGATGCGCTGGAGCAACTGCTCCTGGTCCATCAGGCCGGTAACCGATTTGCCGATCCGGGAGAGGACCGTGAGCTCGGCGACCTTCTGCTGCAGGGTGGCGGTGAGGCGCTCCTTATCGCGACGCAGCCGCCGCTCGCGCAGGGCCTGATCGATCACGGCCCGGGCCTCAGTATCTGAGAAGGGCTTGATCAGGTAGTTACGGGCGCCGAGGCGGAAGGCCTCCACAGCGATCCCCTCGGACCCGTGGGCGGTCATGAGGATCACAGGGACATCGTAGCCCTCCTGGGCGATCAGCCGCAGAAGTTCGAGGCCGCTGATGTCGGGCAGCTGCAGGTCGAGGAGGATGAGGTCCGGCAAATGGGCGCGCAGCCGCTGGAGACCCTGCCGCCCGGTATGGGCCACCGCAGGCCGGTAGCCGAGCTCGGGCAGCACATGGTTAGCGAGCAGCCCGGCGATCTGCTCGCTATCATCGATAATAAGAATCTCTTCCATAGCAGCTTGCGCCTGCCGTTCCGAAATAAGCACGCTCATGGTGCAACCTCCGAGGGCAGGTGTGAGAAGGGCTGCCCACGGCCGGGTGAAGTTGCCGATTGTAGATATGAATTGTACACTGTTGGCCTGACTGCCCGCAAGCTACTGCGCCCCCACTCTTGCCCGCAGGTAATCGATGCTAAGCGACTCTCCCCTCACCATCACGGTGATTGGCGATATCAACGCCGACCTGAGCTTTGTACTGCCGTTTTTCCCCCGCGAGAACGACGACGTGCCGACAAACGACGTACGCTGGCAGAGCGGCGGGACTGGACTGAACGTGGCGCTTGCGTTCTCGCGGCTCGGCGGTCAGGTACGTCTGGTTGGGCGCGTCGGCTCCGATCCGGCGGCCGAGGTTGCGCTGCGGGCGGCCCGGCGCGCCGGGTTGGATCTGTCGTATGTGCAAGTCGATCAGGAGGTGGCCACGGGGCTGTGCGGCGTGATCGTCTCCCCTGAAGGCCAGCGAACCTTTCTGAGCTACCGCGGGGCGAACCCACGCTGCGACCCGGCAGCGATCGACTCGCTGCTGCTGGAAGGCTGCAGCCTGCTCTTTGTCTGCGGCCACGCGCTGCTGGAGGGGCCGCAGCGAGCGACGGCGGTGCGGGCGATCGACATGGCGCTGGAGCGAGGCCTGCCGGTGGCCCTGGATCTGTGCCTCCCAACGATCCGAGCGGCCCGCCGCCTGCTCATGGCGCTGCTGCCGAGGCTCTGGCTGCTCACGCTGAACGAGGATGAGCTGCGAGCACTGTTGCCCGATCAGAGCCTGCACGCCGCGCTCGACAGTCTGGTGGCGGCGGGCGTGCCCCACGTGGCCGTGAAACGGGGCCCGCAGGGATGTAGTGTGGTGGAGGGACGAGCGCGGCTGAGCGTCCTGCCGCCGGCCGTAACTGTCGTAGACACAAACGGATGCGGCGATGCTTTTGCCGCAGGCTACGCTTGGGCGCTGCTCCACGGCGCCGACCTGCCTGCCTCGGCGGCCTTGGGCAACGTGATGGGCGCCCTCACCGCAACTCGCGCCGGCGCAGCCGAGGCTCTGCCGAGCAGGGCCGAGCTGGCCGCCCGTCTCGATTACTCGCTCCACCATCTTATCGCCTCGACGTAGCCGGCCACGCGTTAGGCTATGGGGCTACACCAACGGCTGGTATAGAGGGCGGAGCAAAAGCTGCGCTCATGCTCCGCCCAACAGGCGGGCACCGAAATACCTTTGTCGTGCTCTATAGAGATACAAACGCACGATCATGGGAAAAACGAATCGTAAATAAGGAGCAATTTATATGACACCGCCCTGGAAAGCCCGGCTCGACGGGCTGCGCATACGTGATCTGCGCGAGATTTTCGCCGTGGCAAAGCCTGTGATCGGGATGGTCCACTGCTGGCCGCTGCCGGGGGCCCCCGGCTACAGCGGCTACGGCATGGAGACGATCATCGAGCAGGCCGTGCGCGACGCCACCGCCCTGGCGGAGGGCGGCTGTCACGGCCTGATCGTCGAGAATATGTGGGATGTGCCGTTCCGCGCCGGCCCCCATGTGCAGCCCGAGAGTATCGCGGCCCACGCTGTAGTGGCGGCGAAGGTGCGAGAGGCCGTGCCGCAGCTGCCCTTGGGGATCAACCTGGTGCATAACGGCGGCGTCGCCCTGCTGGGGATCGCGATCGCGGCGGGCGCCAGCTTCATCCGCGTCTGCATGTTCACCGGCGCCGGGGTTTGGGATGCCGGCAGCTGGGACGAGGGCTGCGCGGCCGATCTGATGCGCCGGCGCAAGGAGCTGAACGCCGAGCATATCAAGCTGTTCGCCGACGTGGATAAGAAGCACTCGGTGCGCTTCCCTGGGATCGATCTCGCCACCCATATCGAGTGGACGCGCTTCTTCGGCGCCGACGCCATGATCGTCTCCGGCCGCATGACGGGCGATGCACCCGACCTCGAGAAGGTACGGGAGGCGAAGCGGCTCGCCATCGACACGCCGATCTTGCTTGGGAGCGGCACCGACGAGCGGAACATCGGCGCCTTTATGGAGGTGGCCGACGGGGTGATCGTCGGCAGCAGCGTCAAAGTTGACGGCCAGATCGCCAACCCGGTGGATGTGGCCCGCGTGCGCCGCTTTGTGCGCGCCGCCACCTGAGAACTGGTACTTCATGGGCCCCCGCCACTAGTACCTCAGGCGCAGCACGGGCATACCCATGCGCCATTGATTGGCTCGATCGCGGCGTGCTATCCTGCTGCTGTGAGCGACAATCAACACAGCACCACTCCACACTCGCTCACAGCAGTTTAACAATCTGGCCGGACTGACATTCTGGGTAACGCAGCAGCATCGCAGCAGCATCGCAGCCCCGTCACAGCACCATCGCAGCACCATTCCAGCCCCATCGCAGCACTACAATCCAGCCCCGACCCAGCACCGTCGCAGCACCAATTCAACCTCATCGCAGCACCATCACAGCACAGCGGCGGAACCAGGGCGTCAGCAGCACTACATCCCACAAACAGTACGTTGTTACGCAAGTGCTCCGGCCAGAGCGAAGAACTGAAACAGAGCCCCGGCAAATGCCGGGGCTCTGTTTTTGCCTGGGGAACCTGTCGGGCCTCTGTGGCGTCTCTGCTTCACGAGCGCGGCGCACAGGGCGCCGCGGAGAGCCACAGGACTTGCGCACTATGGCTGTGCGACAACGATACGTTCTCTGGTGCTTGATGCTGATCCTGGCGGCGCTGCTCCCGCTGGCGGCAACCCCGGCCGCGGCCCAGCGCCCTGAGCGGCAGTGTTTCCCCGAAACCGGCTACTGCATCAGCGGTCCGATCCTGAGCTACTGGCGCAACAACGGCGGCCTCCCCGTTTTCGGCTACCCCATCACCCAGCAGCAGGTGGAAACAGTGGAGGGCCGAACGATCCCTGTGCAGTGGTTCGAGCGGGACCGGCTTGAGATCCAAGCCGACGGGACCATCACCGCTGGCCGGTTGGGGGCGCGGCTGCTGGAACTGCAGGGCCGGCCCTGGCAGAATTTCCCCGCCGAGCGGCCGATCAACTCGCTGGAGTGCCGCTACTTCGCGGAGACCCGGCACAATGTCTGCGGCTGGTTCCTGGGCTACTGGGAGCGCAACGGCGGCCTGGAGCGTTTTGGCTACCCGATCTCGGGGGCCTTCGAGGAGGAGATCGAG
Organism: Chloroflexaceae bacterium; assembly: GCA_034429295.1. GTDB lineage: Bacteria > Chloroflexota > Chloroflexia > Chloroflexales > Chloroflexaceae > OHK40. Next base: position 2,891 of record DAOUGF010000118.1, on the reverse strand, counting down.
GGCCGCACGTACACGGTGCAGTATTTCGAGCGTCGACGGATGGAGTACCACCCCGAGAACCGCTACCCCTACGATGTGCTGCTGGGGCTGCTTGGCCGCGAGGTGTACGCCCTTGAGGGGCGGGCCGCGAACTGTCCGCCGGCTGTGGCGCCGCTGGCCACGGTTGCACGGCGGGTTGAGCCGACTCTCGGCTGCCCAACCGCGGGCGGCCGCACCGGCGTGGCGATCGCTGAGCAGCCCTTCGAGGGCGGCCTGATGGTCTGGGTGTCTAACGAGGATGTGAGCGGCGGCAAGATCTTTGTGATCTTTAACGACGCCTCCTCTTCGACGGGGCTGGCCTGGCGAGTGCTCAACGATACCTATGTCGAGGGCGAGCCAGTGAACACCGATATTGTGCCGCCGCCTGGCAAGTATGTGCCGGTGCGAGGCTTCGGCAAGGCCTGGCGCGACAACGATTGGGTGCGCCACGTGCTCGGCTTCGCCACGGCGCCCGAGTGGGCCGATGTCGGCGCAGTGCAGCCGTTCCTCGACGGGCAGGCCCTCGCCATCCATCGAGCGCGAGGCGACCGGGCCCTGGTGCTCTATCCGCAGCGCAACGGCGCCGCCGGCATCGCATCGGACGAGTCCGCGCGGTAGCGGGGCAGTAGCCTGGAAGGCCAGGGGCGAGGCTCGTCCCTGGCCTCGCTTTGCCTGGCTTCGTATCGACTATAATGGCGGCGCCATGGCCACCGTGCTCGCCGCAACCCATCACGACCCCGAAGGTCGGCTCATCGCCCAGACAGCGCGCGTTATGCCCTCCCTGGAGGGCATGTTCGACGGCATAGCCGTTTTTCTCACCCCGCAGAGCAGCGCCGAGGCTGAGGCGTCATTAGCCGGGGCAGTGACGCGACGGGGCGATCAGACGCTGCCAACAGGCCACCTGCACCTCGGTCTGTGGCGTCGCGCCGCCCTCGCCCTAGCGACGGAACAGTTCCCGCAGGCCGAGCGCTACCTCTTCTGCGATCTCGACCGGGCGCTGCACTGGGCCGAGCAGTTTCCGCAGGAGCTACAGGCCGCGATCGAGGCAGCCCAAAGCTACGACTGTCTCGTCTTTGGGCGCACGCCGCGGGCATTCGCCACCCACCCGCGGGCCCAACGGGAGACCGAGGCGATCGCGAACCACGGTTTCGCCCTCGCCAGCGGACTCCGCTGGGATATGATGGCCGCGGCCCGCGGGCTCTCGCGCCGGGCCGCTGAGCTGATCGTGGAAACGTGCACGGACGATACGGTGGGCAGCGACTGCAGCTGGCCGCTGCTCTGCCGGGCGGCGGGCCTCGAGCTCGGCTATCTTGAGGTTGAGGGGCTGGAGTTCGAGACGCTGGACCGCTTCGGCGATGAGATCGCCGCCCTCGGCGGCCCTCAAGCCTGGCTGGAGCGCCTCGACGCCGACCCGCGGCAGTGGGCCACACGGCTGGGGTTGGCACAGGCCGAGATCGCCTCGGCGATCGCCTACGCGGAGCGTGCTGGTTGGGGGAGCTCGGACGAGATGCGTTGACACCGGGCCCCGTTCGTGTGCTAGAGTTCAGTGGTTTACAGACCGACCACCACAAGGAGCGAGTCATGCGGGAGATCACAGGGGTGATCAGCGCGATGCTGACCCCGTTCACGAGCGATGTTGGCCCGGTGGATTATGAGTGGCTGCCAGGTTACCTGCGCTTTCTCGAGAGCAGCGGGATACACGGCGTGCTGACCCTGGGCACCACCGGCGAAGGCCCCTCGATGAGCATGGCTGAGCGCGAGCGAACGCTCGATATTGTGCTCCAGCATCGCGGCGGCCTGACGGTGCTGGCCGGGACGGGCTGCAGCGCCCTCACCGAGACGATCGCCCTGAGCAACTATGCCCTTGACCGCGGCGCCGACGCGGTGCTCGTGATGCCGCCGTTCTACATTAAGAACCCGAGCGAGCGGGGTGTGCTGAACTACTACCGAGCCCTCTGCGACGCCCTGCCGTCCGACGCCCGCGTGATGCTCTATAACATCCCCCAAGTCACCGGCGTGCCGATCACGACCGGGATCATCGACGGGCTGTTGGAGAGCCATAGCGGCCAGCTGTTCGGGCTGAAGGACAGCAGCGGCAACTGGGACAACTCGAAGATGCTGATCGATCGCTATCCGCAGCTGAAGGTCTACACCGGCAGCGACCGACTGATCGCCTCGGCCCTCTCCGGTGGGGCAGCCGGGGCCATCACCGCACTCTCGAGCGCCTTCCCCAAGGTGGCGCGGGCGGTGTATGACGCCTATCACAACGGCGGCGATGTGGCGGCAGCTCAAGCGCGCCTCACAGCCCTGCGAAACCTGGTTGACCCCATAAACACGCCCCCCGCCCTCAAGGCCGCCCTGGCCTGGACGAGCGACCTCCCCGAGACGAGCGTGCGCCTGCCGCTCGTGGCGCTCTCCGACGAGGAGGCCACAAAGCTGCGGCTGGGGTACGAGCAGCTGATGGGGTGATCGCGAAAGGCGCGTTACGAAGTGGCGCGAAGCGCTTAGCTTAAGGGAAGTCGCTACTCTTCTTCGCCAAGGCTGAGCCAAACCTGGTAGACCACACCTTTCTGGAGGCCGAGCTCCCGAGCTACGGCGCGGGCGGCCACGCTTCCCTGGTAGCCCTGGGCGCGCAGCACACGGAGCCGGCGAGCGATCTCGGCCTCGCTCGGGGGCTCGCTCGCCGCGACAGGCACATGGATCCGGTTGCGGTCCCGCTTGCGCTCGCCGCTTGGGCCTCGTCCCTCGATCACCAGTGTGTATTCGCCACGGGGGCGCTGAGCGCTGAAGTGGGACACTAGCTCGGCGACAGTGCCCCGTCGCAACTCCTCGTAGCGCTTGGTGAGGTCGTTCGCTACGGTGATCCGCCTATC
>DAOUGF010000117.1:0-3348 GCA_034429295.1 Chloroflexaceae bacterium | reverse complement strand
GACAGCTATGACTTCTCGTTCAGCGGGCTGAAGACAGCGGTGCTGCACAGGGTGCAGGAGCGCCAGGAGCTCGCTGCGCGCCTGCCGACCAGGCGGGGCCCTGAGGCTCAACGGGGCAGACGCGCGGAGGAGCAGCCGACGGAGCCGGCCCTCGACGGGCAGTTCGTGGGGCAGATCGCCAGCGCCTTCCAGGAGTCGGTGGTGGATGTGCTCGTGACAAAGACTGTGGACGCGGCCCAGCGTTTCGGGGCGGCGGAGATCCTGCTGGCCGGTGGTGTGGCCGCCAACACGCGCCTGCGGGAGGAGTTGACGCGCCGCTCCAGCGTGCCGGTGCGCTACCCGCCGCTGTCGCTCTGCACCGATAACGCGGCGATGGTCGCCGCCGCGGCCTACTACCGCTTCGCCGCGGGTGTGCAGAGCGGCTGGGATCTCGACGTGACGCCGGGGCTCAGGCTGGGCGCAAGCTGATTAGCGCGCCGCGAGCTGGGGCGTGTAATCCACGCGGGGGTGGTAGATCGACTGCAGGCTGGTCACGAAGGCCTGCTTGATCTGGGCTAGCTCGCGCATCGTGAGCGGGGCGTCGTCGAGCTCGCCCTCGCGCACCCGCAGCTCGATGATCGACTGCACAAGCTCATCAAGGGTCTGGAGGCCGCTGGAGCCGTTCTGGCGCCCGCTATCGTCGGGGCGCGAGGCGGCTAGCTTGCCGTTCTGAGCCTTGGAGCGCACCGTGGCCTCGACCGAGTCGGCGAGCATGAGGATGGCCTGCTCGCGCGTTTGGGGGCGCGGGCCGGGGTAGCGGAAATCCTCGATCCGCACGCTGTCTTCCACCTGGAGGGCCTGCTGATAGAAATGCTTGATCAGGCCGGTGCCGTGGTGGGTGGAGATGAAATCAACGAGCTGGTCGGGGAGGCCGGCGGCGCGGGCCATCTTCACCCCCTCGCGCACATGGTCGATGATGATCTGCGCGCTCGTGAAGGGGTCGATGTCGTTATGGACATTCTCGCGGCCCATCTGGTTATCGGTGAAGAAGTAGGGCCGGATCGTCTTGCCGATATCGTGGTAGTAGGCGGCCACTCGCAGCAGCAGGGCGTCGGCCTCAACAGCTTCGGCGGCAGCCTCAGCGAGGTTGCCAACGGCAACGCTGTGGTAGTAAGTGCCGGGGGCCTCGCGGATCAGCTTGCGCAGCAGCGGGCGGGAAGGATGGGCGAGCTCCATCAGCTGGAACGGCGTGACCTGGCCGGCCGCGCGGCTCACCAGGTTAAATACGCCGAGGGCGAGGATGGTGGAGAGGGCGCCGTTCATGCCGGCGAAGAGCAAGGTCGGCACGAGCATGCTTGAGAAGCTGCCGACGGCAAAGACCGACTGCTCGATCAACCAGAAGGCCACTTGGGCGATCACCGTGGCCACGGCGACGCCGATCCCGGCGAGCAGGAAGGTGAGCATCCTGTCGGCGCTGCGGGCGCTGAGTATGGCCACGACGCAGCTTGAGAACATCGTGAGGGCGAGGGGCAGCGCGTTATTCTCCATCACGCCGATCACGACGCTCATCAGCAGGCTGGAGGCGAGGCCGATGCGGCCGTTGAAGACCACGGCGAAGACGATCGCCACTGTGGCGAGGGGGAAGAAGAAGGGCCAGTTGCCGGCGACAGGTAGCAGCAGCCTGGCGATGATCAGCGTGGAGACGATCAGGACAATGATCACGAGCAGCGAGCGGGGCCGGCTGCCGATAGCGGCCTCGAAGGTGAGGGCGTAGGCCATAAAGCCGATCGCCAGGAGCAGGGCGAACAGGCCGTGCCCGGCGATGCCGAGCCAGCTGAGAGGCTGGGGCAGCGCTGTGGCTCGCTGCAGCTTCTCAACCACCTCGGGGGTGACGATCTCGCCGGCGCTGATGATCCGCTCGCCGGCGAGCACCCGCACCTGCTGGGGTGGCACGCTGTCGCGGGCCCGCTGGCGGCGCTCGTTGGTGGCCTCCTCGTCCAGGGTGCGGTTCACCCGCAGAAACGACTCGGTGAAGGCCTTGGCGAGCTCGCTCTGGGCGGGCGAGAGGCTAGTGGTGGCGAGCCAGTAAGTGAGCCAGCGCTCGCGGAGCTGGATGAGCGCCCGCTCGTCGAGGGCGTAGTCGTAGCGCTCGATCGCCCGATCGTAGAGGGCGAGGGTCTCGGTGCGGAGCTGCGTCCAGCTCTCATCGTTGAGCCCGAGGATCTCGTTGGCCTGGGCCTCGGTGATCTGGAGGGCGGCGTTGGGCAGGGCGATCAGCTTCTCGAGCCGCTCGGCGCGGGTGAGCGAAGGGTCGTCGCGGACGCTGGTGATCGTGTCGAGCAGCGCGATCAGCGCCTGCCGCTGCTGCACGGGCAGCTGCGGGTCGAACACATAGACAAGGTTATCGGGGCTATTCTCGGCTTGTGCTTTGAGGGCAGCGGTACGCACCTCGCTGGTATAGACAACCTCGCGGGGCGCCCAGATGCTCATGGGGCTTGGCTGGCCAACCTCGAAGCTGCTGTAGGTGCCGGGCAGGCTGAACGTAAGCGCCGCCCAGATGCCGAGCCACAACAGCACGCCCTCCAGGGCCAGGGTGAGCCTGAGGCGCCTGGAGAAGGCCGCGAAGGATTGGAGCGGCCGAAGGCGGGGTAGGGTGGTGAGCCAGCGTCGTCGCGTAATGTTCATGTTCCTGTGGCGTCGGCGCGGGCAGGGGCCTGCGCCGGCAAGTGGCGGCCCGGCCACGCCGTAGCCGCGCCAGCTACGCGCCCCTACGAAGCGGCAAGCAACTCCCGTGCCACCTGGCTGAGCGTGCGGCTCTCGGCACGGCCCTTGAAGCGCTCGATCAGGACGGGCATTAGCTTGCCCATCGCCGCCGGCCCGCTGAGGCCGAGCTCACCGATGATGGCGGCCACCTCAGGGCGCAACTCCTCGGCGCTCAGCATCTTCGGCAGGTAGGATTCCAGAATGGCCCGCTCGGCATCCTCCTTGGCGGCGAGTTCGGGCCGCCCGCCCTTCTGATACATCTCGGCGGCCTCGCGGCGGCGCTTGACCTCCTTGGCGATCACTGCCTCTTGGGCGGCCGGATCGAGCGGCTCGTGGGCGTCGGCGCTGATGGCGGCGAGGGCCGCGTCGCGGCCGTCCGGGTCGCCGGCATATTGGGCCTCGATGGCGCGGGCCGCAGTCTCATACTTTTGCTTGGCGGCCTCGAGTTGGGCGCTCTGCAGGGCGGCGCGGGCGCTGCGGATCGTCTCGACCCGCGTGCGGTCGCCGGCGCGCATGGCCTCCTTCAGGTCCGCGGTGAGGCGCTCGCTGATGGTGGGCTGCCCCGACCGATCTGGCGTCGTGGTCATGATCGCTCCCTCTCGCTCG
>DAOUGF010000116.1:0-12231 GCA_034429295.1 Chloroflexaceae bacterium | reverse complement strand
ACTCGACACTGATCGCGCCGGCGGCCACATCCACGCTCTCGCTGAAGGTGACGCTGATGTTGCCGCCGACCGGCACGTTGGTGGCGCCGTTGGCCGGGGAGGTGGCGCTCACCGTGGGGGCGAGGTCGGCCGTGGTGCCGGCGGTGGGCGTGTTGGCCGGGCCCAGGTTGAAGTCGCTGATCACCCAGTCGTCGGGCGTATCTGTGTCCACGCCGTCGGCTACGCGCCGGGCGCCGGCCGGGAGGAAGGTGCCATCGGGGCCGATAACGGGGGCATTGAAGAAGAACGTATCGCCGGCGCCGCCGTCGGTGATGCCGACGGCGTCCAGCACCACCTCGCCGCCGCTGACGCTGATGTCGGTGAGGCTGCTGGTTTCGACAAGCGCCACCGTCAAGCTACTGTTCTCCAGATAGTCGTTGCCGATGGAGATGTTCGGCGTGACGTTATAGTTGATGCTGAGGCCAGCCGGGTTGCCGATCAGGAAGAAGCCGTTGAGCCCGATCGTGTCGGCTGCGCCGAAGTCGAGCCTGCTTTTGATATTGCCCAAGGTGGTCCCGGCGTCGCTCTCGACAACGATCAGGCTCAGGCCGGCGAGTGAGGCGCCAGGCTCGCCGTAGAGCTCGATAAACTCGGTGTTGTCGGTGCCGGTGTGGCTCACCAGCACTTCGTTGATCACGGTGGGCTGAGTCGAAGTTGCGCAGTTAGCCGTGTGGCTGCCGAGGCCGTCGAAGGTGTTCTGGGCGAAGCCATCCCACTCGGCAGCCGGGTCGAAGGCGTCGGCGCCGTTGGTGTCGCCCTCGCAGATCGTGGCCTTGCGCCGAATGGTGTTGTCGGCCGTGGAGGCATCGCCTGTGCCCCACTGGCTGCCGGGATCGAAGCCGATCTGGCCGATCACATCAACAATGACCCCGCTCTTGCGCAGGGCCACGGCGTCGTCGCCATTGAAGTTGACGACAGAGTTATTGGTAAGATCGGCGACTCCCAGGATGGCCGGGTCGGCATCGCCGTGAGCCAGTACGAACACATCGCCATCGGCGAGCATGCCGCTCAGCGTCACCGACTGGCTGGGCGCGGCGGCGCCGTTGGAGTAGAGCTCCACCGTGTAGAGCGAAAGATCGACAGAGGCGCCGGTACCGTTATAGATCTCCAGCGCTTTGTTGAAGCTGGTGCCCTCGATATACTCCGAGAAGAAAAGGTCTACCGCGGCAGCACGAACTGGCGTGGCGGCTCCGATGATCGCGGCGAGCATGGCGAGCAGTAGCCCGCCGACGCTCGCCAAGCGCATGAACGCGCGTCCGTGGGTGGGGGACGGAGTCATGAGTTCCTTCTCTTTTCACTTCGTGGCGACGATGCCCAAACTATACCAGGAATTAATGAATGGCTTGTCGGTGGCGACGTGACAGATTTGTTATCTGCTGATTTAGGGCTCGGAAGGTGCGCCAAAGGCTGCACCCCGGACAGCGGCCGTACCTCACGCGTGCTGCGGGCGAATGCTTCGGCCTCCTACAGGCTTACCGAGAGATCTCGTGGCTCTACATAGCCGGCGCATTGCCCCTCTGAGGGCTGGTATACTGGCCCGTTAAGGAGGGAGAAGGCATGGCATTACACGTCGAGGATCGGGCCGTGCGGGCCCCGTTGGATCTCTTTCACCGCACCTACCACTCGCTGCTCCGCTCAAGCGGCGAGATCCAGGTGCAGGCGCTGGTGGAGCCGTTCGTGGCCTGCGAGCCCAGCCTGCACTTGGGCGCCCACGAGCAGCGGCCCGACCTTGCCGCCCTCACCTACACCTCACTGCGCCTGCCCGCCTGCATCGACCGGGTGCGGCTGGTGCTTCTCGGCCAGTCTCACGAGGTCTTCGCCCGCCACGGCTACAGCAGCGTGATGGGCTGGCAGCCGGTGAGCGCCCCCGGCCGCCGCCGCAAGATGTTCTTCGACGGCGACGAGACGCTGGCGGTGTTGATCGCCAGCCCCTCCGACGTGGACGACCTGGTGCCGATGCTGGTGGCCTTCCAGATCGAGTGGAACAAGCTCCATGCCCTGCTGAGCGACCCACGCCTGGGCCCGCCGCAGGCCCTGGAGGGCGCTCAGCTGGCGGCGGCCCTCGGGCTGGAGCCGGACGAGGTGGCGCGTCTGCGCACGATCTGGGGGGCGGAGTTGCCGGAGCGGCTCGGGCGCATCGCCGCCCGGAAGAAGCGCTTCGCCGTGCGCATGCTCGGCGGCTCGCTGATCGACTACGAGCGGGCCACCCTGCGCTGGTGGCTGCATATCGAGCAGTCGCTGCCGGCACTGCAGCTCCCCGAGCGCCCGATCTACTTCGTCTCCAGCAACACCCACAGCCTGATCAACCTGCTCTCCGGCTTCGCCCTGCGCAACACCGACGAGCTGCTGGCCTACCTCAACGCCGCCGAGCACGCCAGCCTGCTCGCCGAGTATGAGAAGATCCAGGCCGAGCAGGTGCCCTCATCGAGGGAGAACTTCTTCTACTATGTGCAGAAGAAGTACCAGGCCGAGCCCGCCAGCCTGGACTACTTCGCGCGCCGCGCCGCCGAGGAGGCTGAGCTGGGCATCCATCGCGTGCCGAGCCGCTTCTACGTCGATGTGGACGCACAGGTGATCGAGCTCGCGCGGCTCGACCCCGAGCGGCTCGACCCGCGGCTGCGGGTGGCTGGCGTCGAGCGGCTGCGGGCCAGCGATGCCCTGATCCTCAACATCGACTACCCGCTCGGCCTTGCCGCCTACCACCTGCTCAAGCTCGTCGCCCGCAGCGTGGGCGCCATCCGCGGCGTCTATGTGATCGGCAAGGCGGCTACCCTGAACGGCAAGATCGGCGATGTGCTCATCCCCGAGGTCGTCTACGACGAGCACACCGGCAACAGCTACAGCTTTGTGCCCGCCTTCCGCGCCGCCGACGTGGCCCCCTACCTCGCCCACGGCAGCGTGCTCGATAACCAGAAGGCCCTCACCTCCAGGGGCACCTTCCTGCAGAACGAGGCCTTCCTCGACGCCCTCTACCGCGACTTCTTCACCGATGTGGAGATGGAGGCCGGCCCCTACCTCAACGCCGTCTATGAGCATACCGTCGCCGAGCGCTACCCCGTCGGCGAGACGGTGAGCCTGCTCCGCCCGCCCTTCGACCTCGGCTTCCTCCACTACGCCTCGGATACGCCCTACTCCAAGGGCATGAACCTCGGCTCGCGCAACCTCTCCTACTTCGGCATGGATCCGACCTACGCCACCTCCCTCGCAGTTGCCCGGCGGATCTTCCAGCAGGAGATCGAACGGCTGGGGTGAGGGAGTGACAAGGTGACAGGGGGACAAGGTGACAAGGGAACCTCCTGACGGCGCCGATACGCGTCACCTTGTTCCCTTGTCACCTAGCCCGAGCGTAGCGAGGGCGATCACCCTGTCAGCGAGGAAGCGCAGCGCGCGAGCCCTACGCTCCCTTCTCGATCGGCACGCCGACCGCGCTGCCCCACTCGGTCCAGGAGCCGTCGTAGTTGCGCACATCGGGGTAACCGAGCAGGTACTTGAGGGCGAACCAGGTGTGGGACGATCGCTCGCCGATGCGGCAATAGGCGATCACTTGCTTGTCGCCGGTGATGCCTTTGGTGCCATAGAGTTGCTCAAGCTCGGCCCGCGGCTTGAAGCAGCCGTCCTCGCGCACGGCGGAGGCCCAGGGGATATTGACCGCGCCGGGGATGTGGCCACCCCGTTGCGAGCCCTCCTGGGGCAGGTTGGCCGGCGCCAGCAGCTTACCCGAGAACTCGTCGGGTGAGCGCACGTCGACCATGGCTCGCTCCTTGTGGCCGATGCTCTCCTCCACGAAGGGGCGCAGCGCCCGCAACTCCTTCTGGATCGAGCCGATCGTGTAGCGGCAGGGCTCGACGTTCGGCGGCAGGGTGGTGAGCTCGCGCCCCTCCTCGATCCACTTCTTGCGGCCGCCGTTCATCAGGCGCACGTCCTGGTGGCCGTAGTACTTCAGCATCCAGAGGGCGTAGGCGGCGAACCAGTTGTTGTTGTCGCCGTAGAGGATCACGGTGGTATCGTTGGCGATGCCGGAGCGCCCCATGAGCTCGGCGAAGGCCGCGGGCGAGAGGATGTCGCGGCGCACCTGGTCCTGGGTGTCGGTCTGCCAGTTCCAGCCCACGGCGCCCGGGATATGGCCCTGCTCGTAGGCGCTGGTGTCAACGTCTACCTCGACCAGCCGCATGCCGGGGCTGTTCAGGCGCTGAGCGACCCAATCCGTCTCCACCAGCATCTCCGGGTAGGCGTAGCCGTTGTTCTCCATCGGTGGTCTCCTCTGTTCCTGTGTCGTCGCTGTTTCCGCGATCCGCCGCAGATGGCCGATCAGAGCGTCGAGGTCGGCGAAGCCGCTCCGCTCGCCTGTGCCTACATCCTCCAGGCTGAAGCGCCAGGCGGGGGGCTCGCGGCCAGGGTTGTCGAGCCACATGCGCAGCAGCAGCGCGTGGTAGTGGCTCAAGCGGCGTTCACGAGCCATCGCTCATCACCTGCCTACTCGCGCCGTTGGCGGCCATCTCATACCTCGCGGGCAAGCATAGGGCTGGCCCGTGGGCGTAGCGTGTGGAAAACGTGTGGTGGGTTGCTGGCGCCTGCCGTCAGGGGCTGCCGCCCGCCCCTGACAACTCCCGCGTCGAGGGCGCTGCCCCGAACCACTACCAACTGCACGCTGCGTGGAGGATGCGGGCGGCGTACCCGACTCATTGTCGGGCAGAGCCATCCGCCTCGGCTGGCGGCAGATCTCCGGCCGCGGTGGTGTGTGAGCATCGGTTGTGCCTCTGCCTCCGCACATCGGGTTCCGGAAAGCTGAGCGTCGGCACGCCGGAACGTGCAGGGCGCAACCAGCGGGCGAGGGCCACCGCGCTCGGCCAGGACTCAAGCCCGACGATGAGACGAGGTAGCAGATCAGCGGCGGCACGGCACTGGCCTCCTCCTTGGGGTCCAGGGGCAAGGCCCCTGGCGCGGGGGGTGTCGGGGGCGCGCGTGCGCCCCCTGACAAAACAAGCGAGGCGGCAGCGCCCCATTCCCTGGGGCGCGCTGCGCCATTCCTTGACCGTGCCCCTGCGCCCGCTGTATAATTTTTGTCCCCGCCCTCAATCCGCAGCGCAGGCTCGTAGGCGACCGCAAGCTCGCCCTTGGGCCGTGGCGTTCCCGCCACCATGGGAGGGATGCAATTGGCATTGTTTGCGCTCGAGCTCTTTGGCGGCTTCCGCGTCACACAAGACGGCAACCTAGTCAACGCCTTCGAGTCGAACAAGGTGCGTGGGCTGCTGGCATATCTGGCGGTCGAGGCCGATCGACCGCACCAGCGCTCGGCCCTCGCCGGCCTGCTCTGGCCCGACCAGGACGAGCAACTGGCCCGCACGAACCTGCGCCACGTACTCCGGCAGCTGCGGCAATCGCTCGCCGACCACCAAGCCCCAGTGCCGCTGCTGCTGGTCACCCAGCAGTCGATCCAGATCAACCCCGCAGCAGACCTCGCCCTCGACACTGCCCGCTTCAGCGCGCTGGTGGCCGCCTGCGAGCGCTGCCCCCACGAGGCCGTGGAGAACTGCGCTGCCTGTATTGAACGCTATAGCGAGGCGGCGGCGCTCTACCAAGGCCCCTTTCTCGCTGGCCTCGACCTGCACGACAGCGAGCTGTTCGATGAGTGGGCGGCGCTGCAGCGGGAGCGCCTGCACCGCCTGGCCCTGGAGGTCTACTTCACGCTGGCCTCCTGCCACGAGCGGCGCGGCGCCTATGAGCGGGCCCGCCAGTACGCCTGGCGGCAGATCGAGTTGGAGCCCTGGCGCGAGGAGGCCCACCGCCAGTTGATGCGGGTGTTGACCCTCAGTGGGCAGCGCAGCGCGGCCCTCGCCCAGTACGCCCAATGCCGCGCCATCCTGGCCGATGAGCTTGGCGTCGAGCCCGACAGCGAGACCACCGCGCTCTATGAGCAGATCCGCGCCGGCGCCCTCGGCCCTCGTACCAACTCCGCGGCCCTGGGCTCTGATCTGTCTACCGCCTCGCTGCCCCGCAACGCGGCCCCCGCCCTGCACAATCTGCCGGCCCCGCTCACGCCGCTGGTAGGCCGCAAGTCTGAGCTCGCGGCGATCTGCGCCCGGCTGCGGGAGCCGGCCGTGCGACTGCTCACGCTCACCGGCGCCGGCGGATCGGGCAAGACGCGCCTGGCCCTTCAGGCTGCCGCCGAGCTAACGGACCGTTTCGCCGATGGGATCTGCTTCGTCGATCTCTCAACTGTCAGCGACCCGGCCCTGGTGCCGATCGTGATTGGCAAGGCGCTGCAGGTGAAGGAGCACGAGGGCGTGCCGCTCAGCGAGAGCTTAAAGGCCTATCTCCGGCCGCGCCAGCTGCTGCTGCTGCTCGACAACTTCGAGCAAGTGGCCGCCGCGGCCCCGCTGATCGTTGAGTTGCTCAGGGCTGCCCCGGCGCTGACGGTGCTCGTCACCAGCCGCACCGCCCTGCGCCTCTCCGGGGAGCACCAGTTTGTCGTGTCGCCCCTCGAGCTCCCTCACGCCCGCGCGCTCCCGCCGCTCGCCGAGTTGGCCGAGTACGAGGCTGTGCGCCTCTTCGAAGAGCGCGCCCGCGCCGTCAGGCCTGACTTCACCCTGAGCGCTGCGAACGCGCCTGCGGTGGTTGCGATCTGCCGGCGGCTCGATGGCCTGCCGCTCGCGATCGAATTGGCCGCGGCGCGCGTCCGCACGCTCGAGCCGAAGGCGCTGCTGGCCCGGATGGCCGATCCCCAAGGCGGCTCGCCGCTGCAGCTGCTCACCGCCCGCGCCCGCGATCTGCCCGCCCGCCAGCAGACCCTCCGGCGGACGATCGAGTGGAGCTACCAGCTGCTCGATGGGCCCCTGCAGACCCTCTTCGCCCGGCTTGCGGTGTTCGTGGGCGGCTTCACTCTGGAGGCCGCCGAGGCTGTCTGCGGGCAGCCGCACGCCGGCGAGGAGGCGCCGCCCCTGCCGGTGTTGGACGGGCTGGAGGCGTTGCTCGATCAGAGCCTGCTGCGCCAGGAGCGGGGCGCCGACGGTGCGCCGCGCTTCCGCATGCTCGAGACGATCCGCGAGTACGCGCGCGAGCGCCTGGCCGACGGCGACGCGGATGCGTTCCGCCGCCGGCACGCCACCTACTATCTAGCGCTCGCCGAGGCCGCGGAGCTGCTCCGCGGGACGGAGCCGCAGCTGTGGCTGGAGCGGCTGGATACCGAGCTCGATAACCTGCGGGCCGCCGTCGAATGGGCCCTGGCCCACGACAACGAAGGGTTGGGCCTGCGGCTGGCCGGCGTGCTCGCCACCTTCTGGTACCACCGGGGCTACTGGAGCGAGGGACGCGCCAGGCTCAAGGCCGCCCTCGACTGTCCGGGCGCGCCAAAGCAGGCCCGCGCGAAAGCGCTGTTGCACATGGGCGAGCTGGAGGCGGCGCAGAACTATTACGCGGCGGCGCAGACCTGGTATGAGCAGAGCCTGGCCTGCTTCCGCGAGTTAGGTGATACGGCCGGTGTCGCGGGGGCCCTGAGTGCCCTCGGCCTCCTCGCCCGCGAGCAGGGCGATGCCGAGCGGGCCGCGGCGCTGTTCGCCAGGAGCCTGGAACTGTTTCGCCGGCTGGGCGACGAGACCGCCATCGCCTGGTCGCTCTGCAGCCAGGGCGAGGTGGCGGTGATGCTCGGCGACACCCCGCGGGCGCGAGCCTTGCTCGACGCGAGTTTGGCGCACTTTCGGCAGCACGACGACCATCTGGGTGCCGCCTGGGCCCTGAACCATCTCGGACACTTAGCGCAGCTCGAGGGCGATCCCCGCAGGGCGACTGAGCTGCACACCGAGAGCCTGTCGCTCTTCGAGCAGCGCGACCGGCTCGGCGTCGCCTGGGCGCTCAACGGGCTGGCGGAGGCCGCCCTCGACCAAGGCGACCCGGCGACGGCCAAGGCGCGCTTCGTGGAGTGCCTGGCGCTCTTCCGCGAGCTCGGCAGCAAGCAGGGCATCGCCTGGTGCCTCGCCGGCCTCGCCGGGGTGGCCGCGGCCAATGGCTCGCACCCTGCGGAGGATCGGCAGGCGGCACGCCTCTGGGGGGCGGCCGAGGCGCTGCGCAAGGCACTCGGCACGCGCCCCGGGCCGGGCGCCTTCAGCGATGCGGCCCGCCAGGCTGCCGTGCGCGCTCGACTCGACGCCCCCACCTTCGCCCGCTGCTGGAGCGAGGGCCGCTCCCTGCCGCTGGATCAGGCGCTGGCCGAGGCGCTGGAGGTGACAGGGTGACAGGGTGACAAGGTGACGCCTATCGGCGCTGTCAGGATGTCACCCTGTCACCTTGTCCCCCTGTCCCCTAGCCCGAGCGGGAGCGAGGGCGGTCACCCTGTCGCGGGTCGCAAGACGAGGCGCAGCCTCTGCAAGCGCAGCGCGCGAGCCTAATCCCCAGTCAACGCCACCCGCGCCTGCCGCTGCGGCCGCAGATAGGCGCGGCGGCGAGGGGCGAGTGGCCGCTGGGCGGGCGCCTCCCAGAGGGCGGGCTGGGGCTGGTAGCCGAGCAGCCGCGCGATCGTCGCCTGGTCCTGTTGAGGCACAAAGCGCGAGACAAGCCGGCCCTCCCGCTCGCTGACGATCACGCGGGCGGGTTCGGGGCTCAGGCAGTGGTGGGCGCCGCCGCGCCCGGAGATCATCTGCTGGTAGGCGCCCACCCCGCAGAACGCCAGGATCAGCGGCTCGCCCGCCCGCAGTTCCGGCAGCATCAGCGGGGGGCGGTGCGGGCGCGGGTAGACATCGTCGCTGTCGCAGGTGCGGCGGCCCGCCAGGCGCACCGGCCGCACCGGGCGATCCCAGCCGTTCAGCGGCAGTACCACGAACTCCTGGCCGTCAACCAGCACCGCGTCGGGCAGGCTCACCATCAGGCTGCCGTTCAGCAGATACCAGTCGGGCTCGCCGGGCTGGCCGGCCTTGGCCGCACCCACCTCGAGCAGGAAGAGGCTGTGGGTTGCCACCGTGTAGCGCCCGAACTCGCCGATCAGGTCGGGCATGGGCACATCGAAGGCGGCGCAAGTATCGCGGATCGTCGCCATGAGCTTCGTCAGGAAGCCCTCGTAGTCGAACTGGAAGTCCAGGCTGTAGCCGGCCGTGGGCATGCCGCCGCCGAAGTTGAAGTAGCGCAGCGTGGGCACCACGCGCCGCAGCCGGCAGTAGGCCGTGATGGAGGCGCGGAGCGTCTCCAGGAAGTGGGCCTCGTTCTCAACCTGGCTGCCGATCATCGCGTGATAGAGCGCCAGCTGGTGGCGGGTGCCGGCGATCCGCGCGGCGGCCCGCTCGATCTCGCCGTCGGTGAGGCCGAAGCGATCGTTGCCGGGGTGGGTGCCATCGCGGTTGCCCGCGGCCCGCTCGCGCACGCCGAAGAGCAGCGGCTGAGGCGTGGCGGCTAGCGCCTCCAGCTCATCCAGGTCGTCGAGCACGGGGATCACCCGCTCGCAGCCGTCGCGGCGTAGCGCCTGGATGGCCTCGATATAGTTCGGCTCCTTCGAACCGTTGCAACAGATCAGCCGGTCGGCGGGGAGCAGGCCCTGGCGGAAGAGGCCGTGGGCGATCACAACATCGGCGGCCGCGGAGGTCTCGTAGTGGGCGCCCGCCTGCAGCGCCGTCTGCACCGCCTCGGCGGCGAAGTTGGCCTTCGTGGCGTAGGCGTAGATGAAGCGGCCTTCGTACCCGGTGGTGGCCCGCGCCTGCTCGGCCCAGGCCTGCATGCGTTGCACTTGCGCGGTGATCTGCGGGGTATAGACGAGCTCCAGCGGCGCGCCGTGAGCCCGCGCCAACTCGGTGAGGCTTACCCGGCCACCCATCAACAGTTGGCCGTCGTGGCGGGCCATGAAGTCTGTGATGGCGCCCTCACCGTCAAAACCGTAACGGTCCCGAATATAGTCGGCGTAGGTCTGCTGCTTCAACGTTTATCAGTGCTCCCTGTTCAGATAGTGGACTGCGGATGGTGATTGCCGTGCGAGCGCCTCGCTACGGCACACACGAACGCCCATCGTTCCCTGCCGGGGGAGCGATGGGTGGCCGGCGCACGCAGGCTGGCCGTGGGGCTTGCGCCTCACAGCCGGCTGATGACGCCGTGGATGGTGCGCCAGAGGAGTTTTCGATTGGCCGGCGTCGCCTTATGCGAGCCGCCAATCTGCGATCTACTCTGGGGGTACGCTGCGGTGGGGATTAAAAAAGCCCCTGCACGCTGCAGGGGCGGCAGGGGCCGACGCGGTGCGTCAGCGCCCGTGTCGAGGCAGGGGAAGATCCCGGCCGGCGACGGGCCGCCTGGTGGTGCAGTGAGGGTGGCGCAGCGTACGCATGCGCAGATTGTAGGAGCCGTCCATACTGCCTCACACTAGCCCACCCGGCGCCGTCATACCCTGTCCGGCTGGCCGCCGTGGCCGCCGCGACGACGTCTTCCGTTTCGTGTTCGGTGTTGCGTGTTGCGCTGTGCCGGGTGCCTTCCCGGAACGCGAAACCCGTCACCAAAACGTAACGGGGGGCCCGAGTACCGTGGCCGATTGGCTCGACCGAGGGCGCATTATACACCCTCGCCCTTACCACGTCAATACGCGTTTTCCTGCTTCCCGGTGAGGAAATTCGCGATCGTCCGCAGAATGATCTTCAGGTCGAACAGCAGCGACCAGTTCTCGATGTAGTAGAGGTCGTAGCGGGTGCGCTCCTCGATGCTGGTGTCGCCCCGCAGGCCGTTCACCTGGGCCCAGCCGGTGAGGCCGGACTTCTCCTTGTGGCGGCGCATGTAGCGCGGGATCTGCTGGCGGAACTGTTCGACCCAATGGGCTTGCTCGGGCCGCGGCCCCACCACACTCATATCGCCGATCAGCACGTTGATCATCTGGGGCAACTCGTCGAGGCTGGTGCGGCGGAGGAAGCGGCCCACCCGGGTGACTCGCGGGTCGTTCGGCGTCGTCCAGGTGCCGAACTGCTCGGCGTCCACCCGCATCGTGCGAAACTTGAGCATCCAGAACGGGCGGCCGTCGAGGCCCACCCGCTCCTGGAGGAAGAAGACCGGCCCGGGCGACTCGAGGCGGATGGCCAGCGCGATCAGCATGAGCACCGGCGAGCCGAGCAGCAGCACTATCGTGGCCACCGTCACGTCGAGCGCTCGCTTGAGCATGCGGTTCCAGGGGTTGTCGAGCGCGGCGTTCTTCACGCTCACCAACGGTAGGTCGCTCAGGTCGCCGATACTCAGCTCGTTGTTGGTGATCAGCTGGAAGGTATCGGGGTAGACCTTGATCTCCACCGACTCGTCCTCGGCCAGGGCGATAATCTCCATCAGGTCGCTCGAGGAGCGCCCGGCCAGGGCGATGATCACCTCGTCGGCCTCGGTGGCCCGGACCACCCGACCGAGCTGGCTGGTGCGGCCCAGCACCGGCAGGCCCGCCACGATACTGCCCACCGGGGCCGAGTCGCTCACGAAGCCCTGCACCCGGTAGCCGAGCCCGGGCCGCCGGCGGATGGTGTTCCAGACAAGCTGGCCGGGCTCACGGGCGCCCACCAGCACCACGCGCCTGGTATCGATGCCCTGGCGGCGCAGTCGGACCACGATGAAGCGATGGATGCTGCGGAAGAGCACGCAGGCGAACACGGCGCCTGCCCAGCCCCAGACCAGCAAATCCCGGTTGAAGGGCAGCTCCTCGCTGCCGAGCTGGGGGAGCAGGGTGTTGATGACGATCCCGGCGACGACGGTGAGCGAGATCGCTGTGGCCGCCTTGAACGCCTCATCCACCCGTGAGGCGCCGCGGCGCATCTCGTAGAGGCCGTTCCCGGCGAAGATGGCGAGGGCCGCCAGGTTGAAGAACAGCAGGAAGCGCAGCACGGGGAGCGGGCTCGATGGCAGAACCGCGCCGCCGTCCTCCATGGCGCTTCTGAAGAACAGATACGCGCCGATCAGCGCCCCGTTGAGGGCGAGCAGGTCGCACAGCACCAGGCCGAGGCGCAGCAGCGCTCGCCAGGTTCGCGGCCGTAGCCGCCGTTGTGCGCTAGCCGACGCGCCGCGCCGCTGGGGGGAGGAGGAGATTGCGGCCAAGTGCCAACAGCTCCTTCGCGGTGATGCCGACCTCGATCAGGGTGTTAAGCGGGGCCGGCGTCGTAGCGCGATAGTGCTTCCGATGAAAGATCCGCATCGCATCGTAGAAGGCGCGGATCGAGGGGATGGCGCGGCGCGTGCTCGCGGCCCGCTTGTAGTGGTGGACGA
>DAOUGF010000115.1:0-9211 GCA_034429295.1 Chloroflexaceae bacterium | reverse complement strand
CGAGGGCGGCGTGCCGCTCTTCGTTGATGTTGATCCCCTCACCGGCAACCTCGACCCGCAACTGGTTGCCGAGGCGGCCCACGATCTCGCGGCCGGCGGTGCTACTGCGGCCCGCTGGCTGCCGCGGGCCATGCGTTCGGCGCCTGCCGGCCGGCTGCGCGCCCTCCTGCCCATCCACGCCTTCGGGCAGCCCGCCGATATGGACCCGCTGCTCGCCACGGCTCGTGAGCACGGCCTCACCGTGATCGAGGACGCCTGCGAGGCGATCGGGGCCGAGTACAAGGGCCGCCGGGCCGGCTCGCTCGGCGATGCCGGCGTCTTCGCCTTCTACCCCAACAAGCAGATGACTACAGGCGAGGGCGGGATGATCGTCACCGACCGTGAGGAGTGGCAGGCCCTCTTCCGCTCGCTTCGCAACCAGGGCCGTGATATCTTCGACGCCTGGCTGGCCCACACCCGCCTTGGCTATAACTACCGCCTCGACGAGCTGAGCGCCGCCCTCGGCCTCGCCCAGATGGGGCGCATCGATGAGTTGCTGGCCAAGCGCACCAGGGTGGCTGCCTGGTATGACGAGCGCCTCGCCGACCTCGAGCTCGTGGAGCGCCCCGCCGTGCACCCCAATACCACCCGCATGAGCTGGTTCGTCTATGTAGTTCGGATCAAGCTGCCCGCTCAGCGCGATACGGTGATGGCATCCCTGGCCGATGCCGGCGTGCCGAGCCGCCCCTACTTCACCCCCATCCACCTCCAGCCGTTCTACCGCGAGCGCTTCGGCTTCCAGCGGGGCGATTTCCCCGTCACCGAGCGCCTCGGCGATCGCTCCCTCGCCCTGCCCTTCTCCAGCGTGATGAGCGAGGATCAGGTTGATTATGTCTGCCAGCAGCTTCGCCGGGCGCTGGCTCGGTAGTGCCCTGATCATGAATGATGTCCGCCTATTCATTCCCTTGCCTGATGCGGGAAGGCGTTTCATGGCATTATGAAGCCGAAAACGGCTGCAGGGTAACGAAGCGATGACAGTTTTGTTATCGGGCAGGTCGCTCATAGCGCGGCTTTGTCACCTTGGTTTCACCTGTTCATAGTACAGTGTTGGTCTGCCAAGAATGTCGCACGACGCTCTCAACAAGTTGGTAGATGGTAGGCAGCGCTGACGCTTACCGAAGGGGGATAGCGGCGTGCGAATCGCGCCGAAAGGATCTAGGCTGTGAAGGTACCCCAGATGCTTCCTCTGGTGCGTAACCGCTATTTTTTCACCGCCGATCTCCTACTTCTGCCCCTTGCAGCTTATCTGAGCTTTGTCGTAAGGCTGGACTCACTCGATCTCCGCGGGTTCTGGGATGGCTTCCAACTCTTCTCCCTTCTCGCCGTCGCCATCACGCCGCTCATCTTCTGGCGGGTAGGCATCTACTCGCGCTTCTGGCGCTACGCCTCGCTGGATGAGTTGCTGCTGCTCGGGAGCGCTGTGGTCGGGGCCGCGATTGTGATCGGCCTTGCCGCCCTTGCCGTCAGCGGCGTCTGGCCGCAGGTCCGGGTCCCGCGCTCCGTCCCCGCGATCTACGCCCTCATCTCACTCTCCTTGGTGGCCACCCCCCGGCTGTGCGCCCGCCTGCTCTGGCGCCGCCATACCCTGCGCCGCAAACGGCGGGGCGAGAGCCCCACGCCGCTGCGCGTGCTGATCATGGGCGCCGGTAGCGCCGGCTCGATGATGGTCCGTGAGCTGCGCGATAATCCCCAGGTGGGCTTGGAGGTTGTCGGCTTTGTGGACGACGATCCCGAGAAGCGGAATGTTCGCATCCACGGGGTGCCGGTCCTCGGCTCCCACCAGGATATCCCGCGCCTCGTACGGGCCCACAACATCCGCCAGGTGATCATCGCCATGCCTAGCGCCCCAGGGAAGGCCATCCGCAAGGTGGTTGAGATCTGCGAGCGGGCCGGCGTGCGCACTAAGAGCATGCCCGGCATCTACGAGATGCTCGACGGCAAGGTGAGTGTCAACCAGCTGCGCGATGTGCAGATCGAGGATCTACTGCGCCGCCAGCCGGTGCACGTCGATATGGGCGCGGTCAGCCGGTTGCTGCGAGGGCGCAGGGTGCTGGTCACCGGTGGCGGCGGCTCGGTCGGCAGCGAACTCTGCCGTCAGGTGCTGCGCTGCGAGCCCGCCGAGCTGATCATCCTTGGCCACGGCGAGAACTCGGTCTTCAGCGTCGAGCAGGAGCTACGACGGCTGCTACCTGCCTCCACGCGGCTCTCCACGGTGATCGCCGACGTCCGCTTCGCCGAGCGCCTCGCCGGCGTCTTCGCTACATACCGGCCCGAGATCGTCTTCCACGCAGCCGCCCATAAGCATGTCCCCCTGATGGAGGCGAACCCGTGCGAGGCGATCACGAACAATGTGTTCGGCACCCGCAACCTGCTCGAAGCCGCCCAGGAGTACGGCGTTGAGCAGTTCGTGATGATCTCGACCGATAAGGCGGTGAACCCCACCAGCGTGATGGGCGCCAGCAAGCGGGTGGCCGAGCTGCTCGTCCATCAGGCCGCCGCCAGGAGCGGCAAGCCGTACGTTGCGGTGCGCTTCGGCAATGTGCTCGGCAGCCGCGGCTCGGTGGTGCTCACCTTCAAGCAGCAGATCGCGGCCGGCGGCCCCGTGACCGTGACCGACCCGGAGATGGCGCGCTATTTTATGACCATCCCCGAGGCGGTGCAGCTGGTGCTCCAGGCCGCAACCCTCGGCCGCGGCGGCGAGGTCTTCACCCTCGATATGGGCGAGCCGGTGAAGATCGTCGATCTGGCCCGCGATATGATCGAGCTCTCCGGCCTTGAGGTCGGGCGGGATATCGATATCGTCTTCACCGGCCCCCGCCCCGGCGAGAAGCTCTACGAGGAGTTGTTTATTCACGGCGAGGAGTATGAGCGCACCTTCCACGAGAAGATCTTCATCGCCTGCAACGCCTCGAAGCTGCTGCCTGTGGCCCTCGATGAGTCGCTCCGCGTTTTAGAGCAGGCCGCGGCGAATAACGAGCCCGCGCTGATCCTCCAGACCTTAAAGCGCCTCATTCCCTCGTTCCAGCACGCCGGTCTGGCGGCGCTCGAGCCCGCCGCATCCGGCGAGCATCTGCCGGGGCCTCCCTCCAGCGAGCCGCTGCTGGTGCGCGCCGTTGGCGCCCAGGATTGAGGGCGCCGCTATTGGCCATGTCGCCTGGCTTTCTGAGGCTCTCGCTGTACGGACTACGCCGTACGGCCGCTAGGTGAGCGTGGCCTCGGGCGGTTGGGCGAAACTCGGCCGCTATTTTGCGCCAGGCGCAGTACAATACGAATGCTGCGCGGGAGGGCCACGCCCTCCTGCCGTGGCCCGGGCGCTGCATCCCAGCCGTGGCTGATCTGCGGCCCACAGTACAACGCTGGAAGGAGCTCTCGATGGATCAGAACCCTCAGGAGCAAGTCCCCCACGCCCTTGTCACTGGCGGGGCGGGCTATATCGGCTCGCTGCTCACCGGCCTGCTGCTTAACGCCGGCTGGCGTGTCACTGTCGCCGACGACCTGCTCTTCGGCGGGCAGTCGCTGCTCGGCTACTGGCACCATCCCCGCTTCCATTTCGCCAAGGCCGATATCTGCGATGCTCAGCAGATCCGTGCCGAGGGCGGCGCCGTGCGGGTGGGCGATCTGCCCCCGCGCCCGGTGGATGCGGTGGTCCACCTCGCCGCGATCGTCGGTTTCCCCGCCTGCCAGATGGTCGGCCCCCAAGTGGCCTGGCGCTATAACTACGAGGGCACTCGCAGGGTCTACGCCGTGGCCGAGGCCGCGGGCGTGCCCCGCTTCGTCTTCGCCTCAACCTATAGCAATTACGGGCTCTCGGAAGAGGGTGCGCCGGTGACTGAGGAGTCGCCCCTCAATCCGCAGTCGCTCTACGCCGAGACCAAGATCGCCTCGGAGCAGTTCCTGCTCAACGAGACAAGCGGCGGCCGCACCGCGCCGGTGCTCTACCGCTTCGCTACCCTCTTCGGCGTCTCGCCGCGCATGCGCTTCGACCTGATCATCAACCAGTTTGTGCTTGAGGCTCTCACCCGCCGCCGCCTCGTGATCTACCAGCGGGGCTACGCCCGCTCCTTTGTGCATGTGCGCGATGTTGGCGATGCCATCCTGCTGGCCCTCAATGCGCCCCGCGACGCGGTCGCCTATCAGATCTTCAACGTCGGCTCCGACCAGGGCAACTACACCAAAGACGAGATCGTCGCGCTGATCCAGCGGTATGTTGAGGGCACCACCGTCGAGTACAAGGATCTCACCTTCGGCGGCGATATGCGCGATATCCGCGTCTCCTTCGCCAAGATCCGCCGGGTGCTGGGCTATGAGCCGCGCCTCAGCGTGGAGGATGGCATCCGCGAAGTGTCCGAGGTGCTCACCAGCGGCGTGATCAAAGACGCCCTCGATAGTCAGTACCGCAACGCCCAATTTATTGTGCAGTAGGTGATAGCGCTGCGAAGGTGCGAGTCTGAGAGGGGGTTGGCCGACAGCTGCAACTGTTCCCGTTCTTCTACGTAGAATCTGTTGATGGCGCCAGTTTCGCGTCCTCGCTCTTCGCACTTTCGCGCTTTCGCGTTTCGTGTTTTTCGCGCCATTTCGCGCCTTTCGCGATCCAAACCATTTCGCGCCTTTCGCGATCCAAACCCTTCTGCCCCTTCGAGGCTGCACCAATGCGCAAACTCTCGCTGCTGGTTCTGTTTACCATCCTCGCCGGTATGCTCGCCGCCTGTGGTGCCCTTGGTGGCCTTGGAGGCGACGGGCCGCCCTCCAACGCCATCAGGATCACCATCGCCTACAGCCCTGAAAAGGAGAAGTGGCTCAGCGAGCAGATTCCCATCTTCAACGAGCGCCGCGTCGAGGTCGGCGGCCGCCCCGTCTTCGTCGAGGGCGTGAACAAATCCTCCGGCGCCGCTCGCACCGAAATCAAGAACGGCACGCTCCAGACGACGATCTGGACGCCGTCGGCCTCCACATGGCTCGAGGTGCTCAAGCAAGAAAGCGGCAACCAGGAGATCGCCGTCTCCAACGAGCCCTTGGTGCTCACCCCGGTCGTGATCGGCATGTGGCGCCCGATGGCTGAGGCCATGGGCTGGCCGAATACGCCTATCGGTTGGTCCGACCTGCTCGCCCTGATCCGGGACCCCCAAGGCTGGGGCAAGTTCGGCCACCCCGAGTGGGGCCGCTTCTCCTGGGGCCACACCGACCCCGAGATCAGCACCAGCGCGCTCTCCACCTTGATCGCCGAGTTTTACGCCGCCACCGGCAAGCAGCGCGGCCTCACCGTCGCCGACGTGCAGACCCCTGAGGCCCAGCAGTTCATCCGCGATCTCGGCCAGGGCATCAAGCACTATGGCTACAACACGCTGATCTTCTCCGACAACATGAAGAAGTTCGGCCTCTCCTACATCTCGGCCTTCCCCCTCGAGGAAATCACGCTGATCGACTTCAACAAGTTCAACCCGCCCGCCACGCCGCTGGTGGCGATCTACCCCCGCGAGGGCACCTTCTGGCACGACAACCCCTTCATTGTGCTCAGCAGCGCCAGCGAGGAGGAGCGGCAGGCCGCCGCCGCCTTCTACGACTTCCTGCTCAGCGAGGAAGCCCAGCGCTCGGCCATGAGCTACGGCTTCCGCCCCGCCAATGTGAATGTGCCGCTCGCCGATCCGATCAGCCCGAGCTACGGCGTTGACCCGCAGGGCGTGCAGACCATCCTGGAGGTGCCGAGCGCCGATGTGATCGTCGCCGCCAAGAACTCCTGGGCCCTCAACCGCAAGCGCGCCGATATCATGCTCGTCGTCGATACCTCTGGCTCGATGGAGGGCGATAAGATCGAACTGGTCAAAGCTGGCCTCGAGACCTTCCTCCTGCGCATCCTTCCTGAGGATCGGGTCGGCCTGATCACCTTCGACTCCGAGGCCCGTGTGGCGACACCCCTGGCGCCGCTGAGCGAGAACCGCATCGCGCTGCAGACCGAGATCGGCGCGATGCGCGCCCGCGGCAAGACGGCGGTCTTTGATGCGTTGGAGCTCGCCCGCCAGGAGATGGAGGCGCTGCCGCCCACCGAGGACGACCGCATCAGGGCGATCGTGCTGCTCTCCGATGGCGCCGACAATGAGAGCAGCATCACCCTCGAACAGGTGAGGGAGAACTTCGACGAGACCGGCATCAGCATCTTCCCCGTCGCCTACGGCGCCGACGCCGATATCGGAATCGTCGAGGCGATCGCCGAGTTCTCCCGCACGCAGGTGGTCCAAGGCGATACCGGCGACATCGCGCAGATCTTCGAGAATCTGAGCCGCTACTTCTGATCGCGCCGCAGGCCCCGCCACAATTGAATGGGCGCCCCGTCGTGGGCGCCCTTGCCGAAGGGACGGCCTGATGTGGGACCCTTCCATATAACAGACTTCTGCCTCTCATCACAAAACTTTCACCTGACTGCAATCCAAGCCCCTTGACACGGACCGCCACAACTAGCTACGATCAAGGTGCCGTTGCACCGGGTGCAGGTGGCCGCTGCATGCCGCCGCCCGGCAACGGATCGCCGCAACGACTACCACAATGCACCCCACGCGCACCTTGCCTGATGAGAGTCTTGCCGCCGAGCTGCTGCCGCCGCTCTTGGTGGCGCTTGGCGTGCTCGCCGCCTTCGCCTTCGGGTTGCTGATGCTCAACCAGTACCGGGCCGACATCTGGCCCTACCTGCTCACCGGAGCTCTGGTGGGCAGTATCTGGGCGAGCGGCTCGCTGTTGCGGCGGGGCAGGCTGCAGGCCGCCGGAAGCCTCACTGCCCATGCCCTGGCCCTGCTGCCGATCTTCAGCATCCTGGCCTTCGGCCTCGCCGGCAACCCGCTGATCTATCTCTCCGCCCTTGGCGTGGCGGCGGCCGGCCTGCTGATCAGCCCGGCGGCACCGCTGGCGATGGCCCGCACGGCGCTCCTCACTCTGCTCGCCTTTCTCGTCGTGCCGCCGCTTATCGGCCGACCCATTGCTAGCCTGAGCGACGCGCTGGCTGCTGGGCTTACCAGCAGCTTGCTGCTATGTGGGGTGGCCGTCCTCAGCTGGGCCGGCGCCCATAACGTGCGCGGCACGATCGGTTGGGCCTTGGAGACCTCGGCGAAGTCCGAGCGCCGCGAGGCGCTGCTGCGGCGCGCCCAAGCCGACCTTGAGCGCACCGTCCGCGAGCGCGACCAGCTCAACGACAGGCTCTACCGCCAGAGTCTTGAGCTCGCCGCGGCCAAAGCGCAGGCCGAGGCCGCCTTCCGCTCGAAGTCCAGCTTCATGGCTACTATGAGCCACGAGCTGCGCACGCCTCTGAGCATTATTATCGGCTTCAGCACGGCGATGATCGAGCACCCCGAGATGTACGAGGGCGAGCCGCTGCCGCCCTCGTACATCAATGATCTGGCTGAGATCAAGCGCAGCGGGGAGCATCTGCTGCGCCTGATCAACGACATCCTCGACCTGGCCCGCGTGGAGGCCGGTCGGCTGGAGCTGAACAAGACTGTCCTGCCGATCACGCCGCTGCTCGAGGAGATGGTACGCACCGCCCAGGGTCTGCTCAAAGAGCGCCCCGTGATCCTGCGGCGCGAGTTTCAGGGCGTGCTGCCAACGGTTATTGCCGACGAGATGCGCGTGCGCCAGGTGCTACTCAACCTCGTCTCTAACGCCTGTAAGTTCACCAGCGTGGGCGAGGTTGCCGTGGGCGCCAGGGTCGAGGAGAATGAGGTTGTGCTCTGGGTCCGCGACACCGGCATCGGCATCGCCGAGGCCGACCAGCCGCGGATCTTCGACCAGTTCGAGCAGGTGGAGAGCCATGATACCCGCCAGCACACCGGCACCGGCCTTGGCCTCTCGATCTGCCGCTGGCTCGTCGAGCTGCATGGCGGTCGCATGTGGCTCGTGAGCGAGCTAGGTAAAGGCAGCATCTTCTACTTTACACTTCCGCGTGTGCAAGGGGCGGGGGCCCTTGGTGAACGCACGCCGGCATCGACTCTAGCCCTCGCCGAGTAGCGTTAAAGGACCTCGGGACATGGCTAAGATCCTGCTCGTTGACGATGTCTACACGGCCCGCTCGATGACCGAGCGGGTGCTTAAACACGTCGGGCGGTATGAGGTGATCGCAGTGGGCAGTGGCGAGGAAGCCATTGCTGCGGCCACGGAGTGCACTCCTGATGTGATCGTGCTTGACATCAGTATGGCCGGTATGGATGGCCTTAGCACCCTCAGAGCGCTGCGAGCGCAGGGGATCACCACCCCGGTCGTGGCCTACACCGCCCGCACCGAGCGCGCCTTGGGCGAGTTTGTGGGTCAGGGCTTCGACGCCTACGTCCAGAAGAACGGCAATCTCTCGAATCTGCTGACCACCATTCGCGAGATTGTCGGCAAGTAGCCGCGCCCGGCGCCTGCGCCATAGGGTTGCGGGCGCAAGCGCTTCGCGCCACTGCGTCCGCCGCCCCGTGTCCTTCGTCGGTTGCACCAACACGGCTGCAGCGGGGCGCTGCGAGCGTCTGCAGGTGGGCTCCGCCCCCTGTACCTCCGCCGGAGTGGGCGTTGCCTCTCCGGACCACCCCCAAGCCGGAGGGCCGTACCGTGCCGGCGCCTAGCGGCGTACCCGTCTCATCGTCGGGCTGAGCCATCCACCTCGGCCGGTGGCAGATTTGCGGTCGGGGAGGTGTGCAAGCATCGGTTGTGCCGCCTGACTCCTCACACAAGGTTCAGGAATGTTTGGCGCCGGCACGCCGGATCATGCAGGGCGCAACCAGCGGGAGAGGGCCGCCGCGCTCGGCCAGGTCTCAAGCCCGTCGATGGGTTGGGTCGCCCGCAGGCTGTGGGCACAGTACGCGCCTCCTACTTGGGGTCCAGGGGCGAGGCCCCTGGCGCGGGGGGTGTCGGGGGGCGTGCGTACGCCCCCCGACAAAACAGGCGGGGTGCGGGGCGGCAGCCCTGCAAGAGGAGGCGCCTACTTGCGCACCAAGAACACCAACTCGTTCGTGAACTCCAGCGTCTGGTAGGCCCACCCCTCGTCCTCGGCGATCGTGCGCATCTGCCCGGCGTAGGTGGTTGCCATGCCTACGTTCCGCCCACTCAGGCTGCGGGTGGGAAACGAGACGACAAGCATGGGGGCCTGCAGGCGGCGCAGCAGATCGCGCCCGGCGCCGCGGCGCAGATGCTCCAGCACCGGCAGGGTCTTCAG
>DAOUGF010000114.1:0-5822 GCA_034429295.1 Chloroflexaceae bacterium | reverse complement strand
TCGTGACGACGATGGTGGTGCTGATGTCGCTGATCGCCACCCTGGTGCCGATCATTATCTCCCGTGGCATCGACGCCCTGGCCGCCAGCCCCAGCACGGCGCTGCTGGTCGGCGTGGCTGCCCTGGTGGGCGGGCTCGGTGCCCTGAGTTGGGTCTTCAACTTTGTGCGCCTGCGGCTTGCGGCCCGCGCCGTGGGCGATGTGGTGCAGGCGCTGCGCGAGGACGCCTTCCAGGCCGTGCTGCGCCACGACCGGGCCTTCTTCGACCAGTACAGCTCGGGCCGGATCGTCAGCCGGATCACCACCGACACCCAGGATTTCGCCACCGTCGTCACCCTCACCGTCGAGCTGCTGAGCCAGCTGGCCCTGGTGTTGGTGATCACCGCGGCGCTGTTCGTGGTGGAGTGGCGCATGGCGCTGCTGGTGCTGGCGATCGGCCCTGTGGTGATCGCCGTGGCCCTTGGCTTCCGCAGGCTGGCCCGTTGGGCCATGCAGCAGTCGCAGCGGGCGACCGGCGAGGTGAACGCGATCATCCAGGAGACGCTGAGCGGGATCGCGGTGGCGAAGAACTTCCGCCAGGAGGCCGCGATCTTCAGCGACTTCAGGGCCACCAACAATCTCGCCTACAAAGTGCAGATCCGCCGTGGCATGGTCTTCGGCAGCATCTTCCCGCTGCTGAATACGCTCTCCGGCGCCGGCACGGCCCTGATCGTCTACGTGGGCGGGCTGATGGTGCTCGATGGCCGGGTGTCGCTCGGCAACTGGTACCTCTTCGTGCAGGGCCTGGCGATCTTCTTCTACCCGCTCACCAGCATCGCCTCCTTCTGGAGCCAGTTCCAGCAGGGTCTGGCGGCCAGCGAGCGCGTCTTCGCCCTGATCGACGCCGAGCCGAAGCTACGGCAGATCGGCGCCGAGCCCGTTGGCGAGATCCGCGGCGAGATCAGCTTCGAGGGGGTGGACTTCAGCTATACCGAGGGGGTGGGAGAGGAGCAGCCAGAGGGAGGTGCCGTCGCGCTCGAGGCTGTCGAGGGCGCCCGCAGCGGGCCTGTCTACGTGCTGCGCGACTTCTCGCTGCACATCCCGGCGGGCCAGTCGCTCGCGATCGTGGGGCACACGGGGGCGGGCAAGTCGAGCCTGGTGAAGCTGCTCACGCGGGCCTACGAGTTCCAGGCCGGGCGCATCCTGGTGGACGGTCGCGACATCCGCACCCTTGACTTGGGGGAGTACCGGCGCAGGCTGGGCCTGGTGCCGCAGCAGCCCTTCCTCTTCGCCGGCACCGTGGCCGACAACATCCGCTACGGGAGGCCCGGCGCGAGCGACGCCGAGGTTGAGGCGGCCGCCCGCTCGCTCGGCGACGGCAGCTGGATCGACGATCTGCCCCAGGGCCTGGCGAGCCAGGTGGGCGAGCGGGGCTCGCGGCTCTCGCTTGGCCAGCGGCAACTGGTGGCCCTGGCCCGCGTGCTCTTCCACAACCCGGCGATCCTGCTGCTCGACGAGGCCACTGCCAGCATCGACCCGATCACCGAGGCCCAAGTGCAGGCCGGACTCGCCACGGTGATGGGCGGCCGCACCAGTATCGTGATCGCTCACCGGCTCAGCACCGTGCGGGCCGCCGACCGGATCATCGTGCTGGAGGCCGGGCGCATCCGCGAGTCCGGCCGCCACGAGGAACTGCTCGCCCAAGGCGGCCACTACGCCGAGCTCTACCAGACCTACTTCCGCCACCAGTCGGCCGAGTATCGGCCGGATGAGCCGGCGCAAGTGATGGGCCCTTCCCCTCATCCCTGAGTGGGAGAGAGGGCTAGGTAGGGGATAAGTAATGTCCATGGGGCGCTGCCCCGTGCCACTACCTCCTGCGCGGTGGGCGGGGATGCGAGCGGGCTCCGCCCCTCGCGCACCCCGCCAAGGGGGCGGCTGCCCCCTTGGAACCCCCGAAGCCGGCGCCCGCCAGCGCCGAGGGCGCTATCGCTGCATGCCCCTCGGCGCCGAGAGCGGGCGATGCGTTCCCCGCCCCACGCCCGCTGCCGGCCCACTCGTTTCGCGTCTTCCCCTTCGCGCTTTCGCGCTTTCGTTTCGTGTTTTAAGCGCTGCGCGCCACTTCGTAACGCTCCATTTCGCGTATTTCGCGATCCAAACGCTCTCCCGCCCCCCAATCACCCGTCAAACTCCAGCATTCCCTTGAGCAGACCGGAGCCGGGCTGCAGCCAGCCGGGGAACGCCTCGACCAGGGCGGCGGGGCCGGCGCGGTGGGTGATCCAAGGCGTAGTGTCGATCCTGCCCGCCTCGATCAGGGCGATGATGCGGCGGAAGTCGTCGGGGGTGGCGTTGCGCGTCGCCAGCAGCGTGAGCTCGCGCCGGTGGAACTCAGGGTCGCTGAAGCTGATCTCGCCCTGCACCAACCCGACGAAGATCAGGCGGCCGCCGCTGGCCGCGAGTTGGAAGCTTCGCTGCATCGAACTCTGGCTGCCGGTGGCGTCGAAGACCGCGGTGGGGAGCTCGCCTGTGAGTGCCTCGACCTGCGCGACAAGATCGTCGCTAACGACAAGCGTCTGGTCGGCGAGGCCTTGGGCGGCGCAGAAGGCCAGGCGCTCAGGGCTGATATCGAGGGCGGTCACGCGGGCGCCCGCGAGGCGAGCGAACTGCATCACCGTCAGGCCGATAGGCCCCGCGCCAACCACCAGGGCATGCTCGCCGGGCTCGATGGCTGCCCGCTCTACGGCATGGGCGCCGATGGCGAGGGTCTCCACGAGGGCCAGCTGCTCCAGCGAGAGCTTCGCGGAGGGGTGGAGCTTGGCGGCGGGCATGGTGATGTACTCGCGCATACCGCCGTCGCTGTGGACGCCGATCACCTGCAGGCTGACGCAGCAGTTTGGCCGGCCGCGCCTGCAGGCGATGCAGTTGCCGCAGTTGAGGTACGGCTCGACGGCGCAGCGGTCGCCCACGGCGATGCCGCTGACGCCGGGGCCGACGGCTACGACCTCCGCGCCGAGCTCGTGGCCGAGGATGCGGGGGTAGCTGAAGAAGGGCTGGCGGCCGTGGAAGGCGTGGATGTCGGTGCCGCAGATGCCCACGCGGCGCACCCGCAGCAGCACCTCGTCGGGGCCGGGCTCGGAGGGCGCGGGAGTCGTCGTAAGCCGCAGGAGGCCAGGGCGCTCGAGGACGATCGTCTGCATGGTGGTATATCTCTTCTGGCTGTGGGGCGGGTGGGGCACACTATAGCGAGGGGGCCGGCGCCCGTCAACCGCCGCCACGCCGGCGCGCGGCGCGGCCGGCAGAAGTCTGGCTGCTAGGCGATATAATGGGGCGCCTCACACCGCATAGCCGAACGATCCGCGCGCTGGCCCACGACGCCGGCCGCCCACATCCAGCCGCCACGCCTGCATGGAGAAGCCGACGATGAACCAGAGTCCCGGGCAGGAAACACCCGTCTATCTCGATCACACACGGCCCCTCGGCGACCGCGTGCGCGACCTCCTGGCGCGCATGACTCTCGATGAGAAGATCTCGCAGATGCAGCACGACGCCGCCGCGATCCCGCGCCTCGGCATCCCGGCCTACAACTTCTGGAACGAGGCGCTCCACGGGGTTGGGCGCAACGGCCGCGCCACCGTCTTCCCCCAAGCGATCGGCATGGCCGCCACCTGGGATCCCGCGCTGATCGAGCGGATCGCCAGCGCGATCGGCGACGAGGCCCGCGCGAAATATCACGCGACGATGCGCGCCAAGGGCGACACGCTGATCTATCAGGGCCTCACCTTCTGGTCGCCGAACGTCAACATCTTCCGCGATCCGCGCTGGGGTCGCGGTCAGGAGACCTGGGGCGAAGACCCGTACCTCACCGGTATGATGGGCGCGGCGTTCGTGCGCGGTCTCCAAGGCGATCACCCCACCTACCTGAAAGCGGCGGCCTGCGCCAAGCACTACGCCGTGCATAGCGGCCCCGAGGGCGAGCGCCACACCTTCGATGCGAAGGTCTCGCCCCGCGACCTGCGCGACACCTACCTGCCGGCCTTCAAGAAGCTCGTCACCGAGGCCAAGGTCGAGGCGGTGATGGGGGCCTACAATCGGGTCAATGGCGAGCCCTGCTGCGCCAGCCAGCTGCTGCTGGGCGACATTCTGCGCGGCGAGTGGGGCTTCGAGGGCCACGTCGTCTCCGACTGCGGCGCGCTCACCGATATCCACGCCACCCACAAGGTCACGAAGGATGCCGTTGAGACCGCCGCCCTGGCGCTCAAGCGCGGCTGCGACATCGGCTGCGACAGCGTCTACGGGGAGCATTTGGCCGAGGCCATCCGGCGCGGGCTGGTGAGCGAGGCAGAGCTAGACCTGGCCCTTGGGCGTACGCTGGCGACCCGCTTCAAGCTGGGCATGTTCGACCCGCCGGAGCAGGTGCCGTACGCCAGCACGCCTCTCAGCGTGGTGGGCTGCGAGCAGCACCGCGAGCTGGCCTACGAGGCCGCGCTCAAGTCGGTTGTGCTGCTGAAGAACGACGACGTGCTGCCGATCCGCAACGACGTTCGCAGCATCTGCGTGCTGGGGCCGTGCGCCGCGTCGGCCGAGGTGCTGCTCGGGAACTACTACGGCCTAAGCGACTCGCTCACCACCTTGCTCGAGGGCATCGTCGGCCGGACGCCACCCGAGGTGAAGCTCGAATATCGCCCGGCGGTGCAGCTCACGCTCGCCAACAAGAACGCGGTGGACTACTCGGTGCAGGCGGCGACCAGGAGCGACCTGACGATCGCCTGCATGGGGCTCTCGCCGCTGCTCGAGGGCGAGGAGGGCGACGCCATGCTATCGAGCGCAGCGGGCGACCGCAGCGAGATCGGGTTGCCGGAGGCGCAAGTGGCATACCTGAAGCGCATCGCGGCGGCCGGCGCGAAGATCGTGCTTGTGCTCTGCGGCGGCAGCCCGATCGCGCTCGGCGAGGTGGCGGACCTGGCGGCGGCGATCGTCTTCGTCTGGTACCCCGGCCAGGAGGGCGGGCGGGCCGTCGCCGATCTGCTGTTCGGCGCCGCCGCGCCCTCCGGCAAGCTGCCGCTCACCTTCCCTGCCTCTCTCAGCCAGCTGCCGCCCTTCGAGGAGTACAGCATGGCCGGGCGCACCTACCGCTACATGACGGACGAGCCGCTCTACCCATTTGGCTTCGGGCTGAGCTACACCCGGTTCGCTTACAGCGATCTGACCGTCCACGCGCCCGAGATCCGCGCCGGCGAGAGCGTGCGCGTCCGCTGCACGTTGGCCAATGTTGGCCAGGTCGCGGCGGAAGAAGTCGCACAGTGCTACATCAGCGATCTGGAAGCGTCCGTGCCCGTGCCGCTGCAGAAGCTGGTGGCCTTCCAGCGTGTGCGGCTGGCGCCGGGCGAGCGGCGGACGCTGGAGTTCACGATCGCCCCGGAGCAGCTCGCGCTCGTGGATGAGGAAGGCGTGAGCCGGCTGGAGCCGGGACAGTTTCGCATCACTGTCGGCGGCTGCTCGCCAGGCCCCCGCGGGGTGAGCCTCGGCGCCCCCGAGCCGGCTTCGGCGATCGTCACCGTCGTGTAGGTGGACTGCTCCTGCTGCCGCCCCCCAAGCTCGAAGCTTCCTCCTTGCCGCCCCCCAAGCTTCGAGCTTGGGGGCGGCTAAAGGGAAGGCAGCGCAAAAGCAGCCCGCCCCCCTACACTGCCATCACTGCCTCTGGCCGTGCCTCCGCTGTGGCCAGCGCGGGCTGCGCGGCCCGTGACAGGTCGTTGCCGGCGAGCACGATGCCGGCGCTGGCTCGGCCCTCGACCTGCAGGAAGACCCCGGTGCCGGCGCTCGCGCGGCAGCCGTGGATAAACACGTCGC
>DAOUGF010000113.1:0-3338 GCA_034429295.1 Chloroflexaceae bacterium | reverse complement strand
AGAGGATTTTGCGGTACAATAGACTGACGAACCACAGGAAAGCCGGAGCCCTTCATGCGCCATGTCGCCCGTCTGGTAGGGATCGCCCTCTGCCTGCTCGTGCTGCTCACGACTTGCAGCGCGCCGGGACGCGGGGCGCGGATCTCCGGCTTCGTCGCGGCGCCCACCGCCGTGCTCGGCCCCACGGTGCAGCCGACCGTCACCCCAGCGCCTGGTGACCTGGCCGGCGCCCCGGCGCTGCCGATCGAGGCGGGCCAGGCGACGCCGCCGCTCGCCGCGATGATGTCGCCGGCCACCACCGGCCAGGCCCCGCAGGACCTGGCGGCGCGGGCCGCGCAGATGGACTCCTACCTGGCCACGCTGGCCCAGCAGAGTTCCTTCAGCGGCGCGGTGCTGGTGGCCTACAAAGGGCAGGTACTGCTGAGCCGTGGCTACGGGTTGGCTAACCGCGAGGAGGGCCGCCCGGCCTCTTCCACGACCCGCTTCCGCCTCGCCTCTGTCACTAAGCCGCTTACGGCGATCGGTGTGCTGCGCCTCGTCGCCGCCGGCAAGATCGGCCTCGACGCCCCGATCTGCGACTATCTCGACGGCTGTCCGGCGGCATGGGCCCCGGTGACGGTGGCCCATCTGCTGAGCCATAGCTCGGGGCTGCCCAACTACACCGATTTCGCCGAGTTCAGCGCTGTCGAGCAGCTGCCGGCCACGCCCGATCAAGTGGTGGCGCGCTTTCGCGACCTGCCCCTCGGCTTCACTCCTGGCTCGATCTATCACTACACCAACTCGAACTATGTGCTGCTGGGCAAGATCATCGAGCGGGTCTCGGGGCTGAGCTACCCCGACTATATGCACCAGGAGCTGTTCGCGCCGTTGGGGATGGCCGACACGGGCTACGACCCTGGCGACTTCAGCCCGCTGAACGGCACCCGCGGCTACGCCGGCGGCGTCCTTGATATCCCGCTCGACACCAGCAACCTCTACGCGGCCGGCGGGCTCTACTCCACCGTCGAGGATCTGTTCAAGCTGGCCGAGGCCCTCGACGCCGGCCGCCTGCTGCCGGATGATCTGGCCCAGCGCATGGTCACGCCCGCCGTGGGGCGCTACGGCTTAGGCTGGATGATCGAGCAGCGCGGGGCTAACCGCCTCGTCTACCACCCTGGCTCGATGAGCGGCGCGGCCACATGGTTCGGCCGCTATCCCGATGTTGGCCTCACCATCATCGTGCTGAGCAACGACTATTACGCCGATGTCTACAGCGCAGCGGACTATCTGGCGAGCCTGGTGCTTGGGCCGTAGGCTGTAGTCCGTAGTCCGTAGGCTGTACGCATTACATCGCGCCCTCAAGTTCTCAGCTTGAGGGCGCAAGAGCAGGCGCCAGGATGTGCCAAGCTTGAGGGCGGCTTAGGTGCGCTTACCGCAGGCTCGCCTCCTGGGCCAGGGCGCGGCCGCGCTCGGTGAGTGCCAGTAGCGGCCCCTGGCGCTTCACCAGGCCGGCCTGCTCGGCGCGGCGCAGCACCGCATCGGCGAAGGGCGCTGGCCAGCGGAGATGGTCAACCACGTGGGCGGGCGAGCACTCCTCGGCAGCGTCGGGTGTGCCCTCGTGATTCAGCAGGTGCAGCGCGAGCATCTGCTGAGCGAACTCCCAGCGCTGCCTGGCCCGCCGGGCCGCCGCGGCCAGCATCCCGCGCTCGGGCGCGAAGAGGTAGGCCAGCAGGAAAGCCACGCCGGTCATCGTCGCCATCGAGCCGGCGATCGTCACGTCGAGCCACCAGGCCATCCAGTAGCCGGCCAGGGCGCTCAGTGCGCCGATCAGGACGCTGAGGCCGATCATCACCGGCAGGCGGTCGGTGAGCAGGTAGGCCGCCGCAGGCGGCGCCACCATCAGCGCGATCACCAGGATGGAGCCGACCGCGTCGAAGGCGCCAACGGCCGTGATCGAGACCGCCGTCATCAGGCCGTAGTGGACGAGGGCAGGGGCGAAGCCAAGGGCCGCCGCCAAGCCCGCGTCGAAGGTGGCGAGCTTCAGCTCCTTGTAGAAGAGCAGCAAGAGCAGCAGGTTCAGCAGTAGCGTGCTTGTGCCGACCACCAGCGCCCGCGGTAGGTCGAGCCCGAATAGCTGCAGCCGGTCGAAGGGGGCGAAGGCGAGCTCGCCGAGCAGCACGCTGTCGGTGTCGAGATGGACGTTGCCGGCGAAGCTGGAGATCAGGATCACGGCGATGCTGAAGAGGGCGGGGGAGACGAGGCCGATCGATGCGTCCTCCTTCACCAGGCCGGTGCGACTCACCAGCTCCACCAGGCTCACGGTGAGCACGCCCATCACCACGGCGCCAACGAAGAGCAGCGGCGAATCCAGGCTGCTGGTGAGAAAGAAGCCGAGCACGATGCCGAGCAGCACCGTATGGCTGATCGCGTCGCTGAGCATGGCCATGCGCCGCAGCACCAGGAAGACGCCCGGCAGCGCGCAGGCCGCAGCGATGATAATGGCGATGAGCTGGACTTCGAGTTGAGGCGACATAACGTTAGCCCTCCGCCATCGTCAGCGGGCGCCGGCCGCGCAGCCAGGCCCAGACCAGGCCGCGGTTCGGCGCGAGCAGCAGCGAGAAGGCGGTGATCGCCGCCATGCAGAGCACCACGGTGGGGCCGGTGGAGAGGCCGCGGGCCGTGGCGCTGATGATCGCGCCGGCCACGCCCGAGGCAGCGCCGAAGAGGGCGGCGAGGCCGACCATCACGCCGAGCCGGTCGGTCCATTGGCGAGCCGCTGCGGCCGGGGCCACGAGCATCGCACTCATCAGCACCACACCCACCGTCTGCAGGCCGATCACGATCGCGATAACGATCAGGGTGGTGAGCAGCACGCCCATCGCGCCAACCGGCACGCCGATGCTGGCGGCGTACTCGGGGTCGAAGCTGATCAGCTTGAACTGCTTCCAGAAGAGGGCTACGAGCAGCAGGGCGGGTAGGCCGAGGGCGGCCATGGCGACGATGTCCCGCTCCACCAGGGCCGCAGCCTGGCCGAAGAGGAAACTCTTGAGCCCGGCCTGGGCCGCGTTGGGGCTCTTCTGGGCCACGGAGAGCAGCACGAGCCCGAAGCCGAAGAAGACAGCCAGGATCATGGCGAGGCCGCTGTCCTCCTTCACGCGTGTGGTGCGGGTGACGGCGAGCAGCAGCAGGGCGGCGAGCCAGGCCGCCAGTGCCGCGCCGATCAGCAGGATGAGCGGCTCGCGCCGGCCCGTGAGCATGAAGGCCACCACGATGCCGGGCAGCGCCGCATGAGACATCGCGTCGCCGAGGAGGGCCTGCCGCCGCAGCACGGCGAAGCAGCCGAGCACGCCGCTCACGAT
>DAOUGF010000112.1:0-2457 GCA_034429295.1 Chloroflexaceae bacterium | reverse complement strand
GCGGCCTTCTGCTCTGGGCTGTGCAGCTGGCCTTGCTGCCGGCGGCGAGCTTCGCGGGTCAGCCCGCGGAAGCGGCACAGGGGCTGCTCGTCCGAGTCCTCGCTGTGGTCCACGGGGCGCTCTGGGTTTCGGCCGGCCTCGCAAGCGCTGTCACGCTCGCACGAGCCCACGGCATCACACCGGCGCGGGCCGCCGGCTCCTGGCTCCTCGCCCTTCTGATCGTCGCCGCCGCCGTGGTCGTGGTGTTCGGCGGGTCGGCGCTGGTGATCACACTACGAGGAGGATAGCCGCTATGTGGTCACAGGATCTGTACACCGCCGCGAGCCGTTTCGCCGCTGTAGCCCACGCCGGGCAGCATGTGCCTGCCACCGGGCTGCCCTACCTGCTCCACGTGACGCTGGTCGCGATGGAGGTGAGCGCCGCCCTGCGGGCTGAGCCCGGCCACGACGAGGATCTTGCGATGCAGTGCGCCCTGCTCCACGACACCATCGAGGATACCGCCGTCACCTTTGAGCAGCTGGAAGCTACCTTCGGCCGCCCCGTGGCCGACGGTGTGCTCGCGCTCACCAAAGATGAGCGGCTGCCGAAGGCAGAGCAGATGCCCGACAGCCTGCGGCGCATCCGCGAGCAACCCCGCGAGATCTGGCTCGTTAAGCTCGCCGACCGGATCGTGAATCTCCAGCCGCCGCCGAAGCACTGGACCCGCGATCGTATCGAGGCCTACAAGGCCGAGGCGCGCACCATCCTCGCAACCCTCGGCCCGGCTAGCCCATTCCTCGCGGCCCGCCTGGCCGAGAAGATCGAGGCCTACGGGGCATAGTGAGCGTGGAGCATGCGCAGTAGGGAGTCGCTGCCAGTAGCCGATCGTTGTAGCGACAGCCGCTATGGGCAGCGCGCCGGCTCCTCGGTGAGCAGCGCCGTGGCCGGGAGCTCCGGCACGGGCCGCGCATCGAAGGCGGGGGCCAGGCTCTCGAGCGTGTAGGTGCGTGGGCCGCCGGGAGGCGGCGTCTGCCCGTACACCGCCATGGCGCGGGTGGGGCCAACCAGCACCTCAGCCACGAGGTGGTAGTCCGGCGGGAAGTAGACGGTCGGCTCGGCCTCGGCGATCAGGTAGAGGTCGGGCCGGCCCTTGCATTGGGGCGCGAGGCCTTGTAGATACCACCCGGCGAGCCAGCGGTTCTGGTTGGTGTCGTAGCTGCCCTGAAGCGCCCCGGCGCGGTAGAGCTCGGCCGCCGCCTTCCAGCCGTCGCGGTGGGGGAAGCCGAAGTAGCCGGCCTCCGGTAGCGTGTCGCCGTAGCTCGTCCTGAGCAGATTCGGGCGCGCGGCAGGGAAACTCCGCTGGTACTCGGGGAACTGCCGCAGGTAGAGGAGTTGGGCGTACAGGCCGCTCCCGACGAGCAGCACGAGCGCGGCGGCCAGAGCGAAGGGTCGCACGAGTCGGGCCACTGGGCCGCCCTCGACTTGCCGGAGCGCCAGCCCGACGAGCAGCGCCGCCGGCACGTGGGCCGTGTAGAAGTGGGTGCGCGGCTCGGCGATCAGGAAGGCCTCGGCGCAGAATGCGACGCCGAACCAGATGGCCGCGGCCCGCACCGGTGCGGGCACAGCTGGCGCCAGGCAGAGCCCGGCCAGCGGCGCAGCGAAGGCCACGCCTGCCCAGCTTCCTCCGCCCGGCAGCAGGAAGATCCCTGGCACGAGCCATTGGGCCAGGGCCGCCAGCCCCAGGAGCGCGGCGAGGGCCAGGCTCAGGGGGCGTGGTGCGACGTGGCGCACGAGCAGCGTCGCAACTGCGCCGAGGACAGCGGCGACAAGGAGCGGCACGAGCGGCGGCGCGTTGTAGAAGCGGAGGATGTCGAGGTAGAGGCCCAGGTTGTTGAAGGGCGGCCCGCCCGCGTCGCCCTCGCCGGCGCGCCCCGCGAGATACTCGGCGGTTTCGGCGAAGCTGGGCCCGAGGGCGTAGGGCACGTAGAAGCTGGCGAGCAGCGCCAAGCCGATGGCCGCCGGCCCGGCGAGTCCTCGCGCCCAGGTCGATCCACGCCAGCCGCGCCGCACCCCGCCCGCTAGCACCAGCCAGGCCAGGGCCGGCGTCACCATCACAGCGTCGTAATGGGCCAGCAGCCCCACGGCGAGCAGCGCCGCCGCTGCCACCAGGTGGCGTGCCGGAGTCTCAGCCCGCGCGTAGAAGCGCCAGCAGCACCAGAGCGCCCCGGCCATCGCCAGCAGCACCACGCTCTGGTACTGCACGATGCGCCCAAAGCCCACCAGGAAGCCGTCGGTGGCGAGGAGCGCGAGGACGACAACCGCCGGCGAGGCAGAGGGGCGCAGCTTGTCAGGCCGGTGGTTGGTGGCCCACTCCCTCAGCAGCGCCAGCGCCCCGAGCAGCGCGCCGAGGCTGGCCAGAGCGAAGGGGAGGCGGGCTACCCACTCGGCGCCGACACCGGCGATCACCAGCGGCCCGGC
>DAOUGF010000111.1:0-10384 GCA_034429295.1 Chloroflexaceae bacterium | reverse complement strand
GCGGAGGCGGCACAACCGATGCTCGCACACCTCCCCGAGCGGAGATCTGCCGCCGGCTGAGGCGGATGGCTCTGCCCGTCGATGGGACGGGCACGCCGCCAGGTGGCGGCACGGTACAGCCCTCCGGCTTGGGGGTGGTCCGGAGGGGGCAGCCGCCCCCTCGGGCGGGGGGTGCGGGGGGCAGAGCCCGCCCGCATCAGCACCCACCGTGTAGGTGGTACTGCTTCGGGGCGGCGCCGCGAGGCGGCGGGGGCGCGGGGGGCAGCGCCGCGAGGCGGCGGGGCGCCTTGCCGGGCGCGGGCGAAGGGCGTAGAATGAAGCCGTTCCCTGCGCCCGAACGCTACAATGACGTAGGAGGCTCAGTATGCAGTTCCAGCTCAGCGATGACCAGCAGATGCTGCGGGATATGGTGCGGCAGTTTGTGGAGAAGGAGGCCCGGCCCACGGTGGCCGAGCGCGACGAGCACGCCATCTGGCCCGAGCGGCTGGTGCAGCAGATGGGCGAGCTGGGCTTGCTCGGCGTCGCCGTGAGCGAGCAGTACGGCGGCGCCGGGCTCGACTACGTCTCCTACGCGATCGTGATCGAGGAGCTGAGCCGGGTGGACGCCTCGCTTGGCGTGATCGCCTCGGTGAACAACTCGCTCGTCTGCTACGGCCTGGAGAAGTACGGTACAGAGGAGCAGAAGCGCGAGCTGCTCGTGCCCCTGGCTTCGGGTCGCGCCTTGGGCGCCTTCTCGCTCTCAGAGCCGGGGGCCGGCTCCGATGCCGCCGCCCAGAAGACGACGGCCGTGCGCGAGGGCGACGAGTACGTGATCAACGGCGTGAAGAACTGGGTCACCAACGGCGACCACGCCGACACGATCATCCTCATGGCCATGACCGACCCGTCGAAGGGTTCGAAGGGCATCACGGCCTTCCTGGTGGATACCCACGCTCCTGGCTGCAGCGTCGTGAAGGTGGAGAACAAGCTGGGCATCCGCAGTGCCCACAGCTGCCAGATGGCCTACGACAACTACCGCCTGCCGGCCTGGCGCCGCCTCGGCGAGGAGGGTCAGGGCTTCAAGATCGCCATGACTATCCTCAACGCCGGGCGGATCGGCATCGCGGCCCAGGCCCTCGGCATCGCCCAGGCCGCCTACGAGGCCGCCCTCGAATATACCAAGGTGCGCGAGCAGTTCGGCAGGCCTATCCACGAGTTCCAAGGCGTCGGCTTCACCCTCGCCGACATGGCCACCCGTATCAAGGCCGCCCGCCTGCTCACCTACGAGGCCGCCTGGCGCAAGGATCAGGGCCTCGACTATGTGAAGGACGCCTCGATGGCGAAGCTTTTCGCCTCGGAGACGGCTATGTGGACGGCGACCAAGGCCATCCAGCTCCACGGCTCGAACGGTTACTCGAAGGAGTATCCGGTGGAGCGCTACTTCCGCGACGCTAAGATCACCGAGATCTACGAAGGCACCTCGGAGATCCAGCGACTCGTGATCAGCAGGGAGATTACCCGCGGGTGAGGTGACGAGAGGGTTGAGCGTCGAGCCAACCTTATCTCGGCAGCAGCCGATTTAGCACGCGCACCAGGCGCTCCTGCTCGGCGGGCACGGGATCGTAGAGCTCGACATAACGCGGTCTGCCGCCGAGGTGGGCGGCGATCTCATAGCTATAGCCGTCGGGGGTGGGCTGGCGCTGTTGCTGGCTCACCCTGGTGAGGCCGCTGGTGAGCAGCAGCCGCTCCAGCACGGCGAGGGCCTCGGGGGTGATGTGGCGCCGGCGCCCCTCGGTCCCCGGCAGTGGCTCGACCCAACCGCTACGCAGCACCACGATGCCCCGTGAGCTGAAGCGCAGCCCGCCGCTCTTGCGGAAGGCCAGTAGCGCGCTCCGAGGGAGCGGCAGTGCCTCCGCCGTGGGCTGCTCCTGTCCCGCTGAGCCGCCGAGGGTGGTGTCGAACTCGCCCTCGCGCAGCCCGCCGAGCGAGAGCCCGCCCTCGGGGATGCCGCTCTGCTCCTCGCGTTCCTCTGGATCGCTCATTCGATCACCACGCTCTCAATGATGCGGTCGAACTGCCGGCGGGCCTCGGCGAACTCCTCCTCGGGGGCCGCGAGCGTCAGATAGTAGGAGTTCGTGCCTGCCACAACGATATACTCGCGGGCGTGGACCACCACCGGCAGCGCCGCGCGGCGCGCCTCATCGATCGGCTGCACCACGTAGGCGTACTCCGAGACGATGGCGCGGGCCCCGCCCACCACGCTCTCGGCCTCGTCGAGGAAGTGGTAGGCGGTGAGTTGCTGCCGCTGCTCCACCCGCCGATCCAGCAGCGTCTGCAGCGTCGGCGGGGCGGCCGGGTCGAGCTCCCGCTGCTCGACGCTCAGGCTCGTCTTGAAGGCCGATGGCGTGAAGGGATCCTCGACCTTGAGCGTCACATCTTGGAGCGAGTCGACGCTGATCCAGTCTGCCGGGTAGCTGAGGCGCAGCGGCGAGAGCTCATCCTGGAAGGTGCGGGTGGCGGAGGTGCTGCTCCACATCAGCAGTAGGCCGCCGAGCAGGCAGAGAATGGTGATCAGCGCCACGCCGGCATCCTTCGACCCCATGCGCAGCGTGTAGATCGGCTCGTCGCGGCGTGCGTCCGTCATGAGCTCCTCCGCAGCGTCACCTGTGTGGTGCGGCGCATGAGCACGGCCAGCACAAGGAATGCCACCAGGGTGACGGCCAGGCCGAGCGCCAGCGAGCGCCAGGGGTCAACTCGCAGGCCAGCGGCGCTCACCTCGCCGATCAGCCAGCTGAAGAGACCGTTGAGCACGGTGGAGAGGGCGAAGCCGAGTGGCACCCACCAGAAGGGCTTGTGCTCGAACTTGGCCTCGGCCATGAACCAGCCCTGCAGCCCGCCGAAGGAGGCGGCCGCCAGGGCCG
The DNA here is from genome assembly GCA_034429295.1 of Chloroflexaceae bacterium. GTDB lineage: Bacteria > Chloroflexota > Chloroflexia > Chloroflexales > Chloroflexaceae > OHK40. The sequence continues at coordinate 7,484 of DAOUGF010000111.1, read as the reverse complement.
TGGTGACGGTGTTGACCACGCCGGGCCCTAAGGCGACGCCCTCGTTGGCGAGCACGAAGTAGAGGTTGAGCATCGTGGCGACGCCGAGGCCGGCCACGGTGCCGTAGACGATCCCGTCCATACGCTCGTCGAACTCCTCGGTGTTGTAGACCAGCAGGCGCACAGCCGCGTAGACGATCGCCTGGTATGTGACGCCGAGGATCAGGATCGAGGCCAGGAGCGAAGTGAGGGCGCTGTGGGGCGCCCACTCGCTCACGCGGAACCAGTCGCCCACCAGCCGCCGGGCGATCACGTCCGTGAGCAGGGCGGCGAGCAGGAAAACCGCGGCGATGCGGCTCTTCGGCTCGGGCTCCAGCCGGTCCTGGCGATAGAAGAAGAAAACCCAGAGCAGCGACGGCGCCAGGGCCAGGAAGAGCCCAGCCAGGATCAGGGCGGCGCCGCTGAGCGGGCCGATGAAGTTGGCGAGCAGGGCGATGCCGGCGGCGAGCAGGGCGATCGCCGCCAGCTCAAAGAGCAGGGCGCGCCAGAAGCCCGGGTGGGGCTTGTTGACGAGCGCGAAGTGGCGGGCGCAGTAGGCTCGCCCCGCAAGGGTGTTGTATGGCGGCGTCAGCGGCTGGTGGCAGACGCAGCACTCGATCTGGCGGCTCTCGCTCATAGGCTCCTGAAGCTTACCGCAAAGGCGCGGAGGACACAGCGCCCCGCCAAGAATCACCTGCCCCGGCGCATCTCCGCGTCAACCCGGTAGGGGTTGCTGGCGTTGGCAGGGATCTCCACCTCCCGGTCGGCGATGATCGTCCGGTAGCCCGGCGCGAAGACGATCGCGCTGTAGCGCTGGCCTCGCGGCACAGCCTCCTGGGTCCGGTAGATGCCCTGGCGGTCGGTCACTCCATAGGTCAGCACCTCATCGGCAGAGAGTGTGTCGTCGGCGGCGGCCTGGCTGGCGCTGAGTTCGGGCCGGATCACGAAGAACTGCACGCCCTCGATGCCGCGGCCCGTGCTGGCATCCACGATCTGGCCCTGGATGTAGACCAGATCCCGGTTGCTCGTGGGTGGCGCGGCCGGCCCGTCGCCGGTGGTACAGGCGATCAGGGCCACATCGTCCACGAACATACTGGAGACGTTGCCGCGGGGATTCTCGGCGGCGAAGACCACTCGCGCCGTGCGCCCGGCCAGCCGCGAGATGTCGAAGCTCAGCTCGCGCCACTGCTCGTCGGCCTGGGTGGAGGAGATCTCTTCCAAGGGCTGCACCGGGTCGCCGTTGGTATTGGCGATCAGCACGCTGAAGATGGCGTCGGTGGCGAAGGCGCCGAAGAGCCCCGTAGTCTCCTCGTGGACATAACGTGCATAGCGCAGCTGTACACTGGTGGCGTTGGCGGGGATGCGCACATCCTGGTAGATATACTGCAGCGTCTCCTGGTCGGTGCCGCCGAGCCAGGCGCTGTAGCGCCCGCTGCGGGGCAGCTGCGTGTCGATGATCGCGATATCGCCACGCACCACCTCCACCCAGGTGTTGCCCCGCTCGAAGCCGCCGTCGAGGATGATGTCGCTGCAGCCGGCGGGCAGGGCCGGGCCTGGGGCCTGGGGGGCCGGGCCGCCGGATGGTGTGTCGCCCGGCTCGGCCACGGGCGGGGTGCCGGGCTCGGCGCTGCTCGTGGTGATGCCGACCTGGGCGAAGGCCTGCTGCACCGCCTGCACCTGAGCTCCCTCGCCGAAGAGATCGCGGGCGGCCCGCACGCTAGCGTTGGCGGCGTCTACGAAGTCGGAGGTTGGCGTGAGGTACTGGGTGAGGGCGCGGTAGGCGATCTGCTCGGTGGCCTCGCGGCCGATCGCCTCAGCCAGCAGATAGTGGGCGTAGTTTGGGATGCCGCTGTTGATATGGACGCCGCCGTTGTCGGCGCGGCGAGTGTTGGGCAGGTTAGCGTACTGATCCATTGTGGCCGGCTGCCCCACGCCCTGCAGCGGGTTGCGCGGGTCGTAGGTGCGCTGGGCGTTCGGGTCCTCCAGGCTGCGCAGGTACGGCAGCGGGTAGGGCGGCGACTTGATCACCTCCTCGCCGATCGTCCAGTTCTCGCGGTCGATCATCGCGCCGAAGACATCGGCGTAGGACTCGTTCAGCGCGCCGGCCTGCTCCTCGTAGATCAGGTTGGCGGTGCTCTGGATCACGCCGTGGCTGAACTCGTGGCCGATCACATCGAGCCCGTAGGGCAGCGGCCTGAAGATCCGGCCGCCGTCGCCGTAGATCATCTGGCCGTACTCGCCCACCCAAGCCGCATTCTCGGCGTCCTGCGGGTCGCTGCCGAAGTTCACCGTGGAGACGAGCGGCATGCCCTGGCCGTCGATCGAGTCCCGCTTGAAGGTGTTGAAGTAATAGTCGTAGACGACGCCGGCGCCGTCGTGGGCGGCCTGGGCCACCGGGTCGCGGGAGCGCTCGCCCTCGTCGATCAGCAGGCGACCCGGGATGCGGGTGGTGTTCTGGGCGGTGAAGGTGCGCCGGCGCTTGAGCGGCATCACGCCGTCGATCGCGTGGACCACCGTTGGGCGGCGAGCGTTCACGAAGTAGGTCCACTGGCCGAGCGGCCCCGCCGTGAGGATCGTCACCTGCCAGACGAGCGTGGCCGCGCCGCGCTTGTCCACATAGACGGCGAGCTGCGTCTCCTCGGGGGCCGGCACGATCGTGATCTTGGCGAGCTCGAAGGGCAGCAATTGCTCGCGTCGCAGGTTGGTGAGGGCGACCTCCATCGCCTGCTCGGCGCTGAGCGTCGGCTCAATGGCGAGCTCGATTCCGGGGTGGAACTGGCCGTTCACCGCGACGATCCGCTCCTGAGGGTCGAGGTGAACGACAAGCTGGCGCCCGAAGACGGGCAGGCCGCGGTAGACCTGATCGAGGCGCACGTGGCTGAAGCCGAGCTGTAGATCGGGCTCGAGTCGCAGCAGGCGCAGCTCGTCGGCGGCGCTGCGCAGCCCGAAGAGGGCGCGGTTCTGGTCGAGGAAGCCGCGGGCGATCGCCTCGGGGTTGCCGACCTCGATCGCGGTGGGCGTGTAGGGGAGCCGGTCGTCGGCGTGGCGCGGGGCCACGAACTTGGCAACGCCGGTGAGCGTGTCGAAGATGGCCTCGATCTGGGCGTCGCTGCGCGCCTGGAGGGCGGCAAGAGCCTGGCGGGCGTCGGGCTCGCCGGGCAGGGGCTTGCTCGCGGCCTGAGGCGTGATGAGCGGGGCGAAACGGGCGGGGCGCGGCAGCTGCGGCCAGACGAGCGGCGCGACAGCCAGCAGATAAACCAGGGCGAGCAGGGCGAGGGGCAGGTGTTGACGCCCGACGACCAAACGACGCTTCATGCGGCAATCCCGGGCTGGGCGCGGCTCTGGGTGAGGCAACTATAGCATATTTGGGGCAGGGATTGTGTCTACTCCCCGTGTTCTCGCGCCAGGTAGTAGGTCATGCTGTGGAGCACGGCGACGGGGTCGATGTTGCGCACCCAAACGTAGTCGGGCACCTGGAGGACCACGGGGGCGTAGTTGAGGATGGCGCGGATGCCGGCCTCGATCAGCATATCGGCGACGCTTTGGGCCACCGTGGGCGGCACGGCGATGATTGCGAGGCGGGCGTTCTCGGCCTTGATCACCTCGTGGATATGGCTGAAATCCTGGATCGTCAGCTCGCCGACCTTCTGGCCGATCTTGGCCGGGTCGTTATCGAAGAGGCCGACGATCTGCAGGCCCTGGGTGTGGAAGCCCTCGTAGCGGGCGATCGCCTGCCCGAGATAGCCGACGCCCACCAGCACCACGGGCCACTTCTTGGTGAGGCCGAGGATGCGCTCGATATGGTTGAGCAGCTTCTCAACGTCGTAGCCGATGCCCTGCTTACCGAACTCGCCGAAGTAGGAGAGATCCTTGCGGATCTGGGCGGCGGTGACGTTGATGCGCTCGCCAAGCTCCTGTGAGGAGACCGAGTGCACCCCCTCCTCGAGCAGATAACGCAGGCTACGGGCGTAGAGAGGCAGCCGCCGAATCACAACATCGGGAGGGGCGTCTAGCCGTTCCACGTGGGCCTCCAGCTTGCTTGCCGATTGATTTCGTGAAGTGTAGCACGAAGTTTTCGGCGGTGTCAAGGAGGCCGGGCGCAGCTTTCGAGCGTTGCAACGGGCTAGAGCACTCCTATGCTGCTTCGCAGGGCACCTAAGCCGCCCCCCAAGCTCAAAGCTTGGGGGCGGTGGGCTCTAGCCGTCCACCCTCTAGCGCTTCCGGTTCGGCAGGCGGAAGGTCAGCAGATTGGGCCGCTCGATCTCGGGGCGGTGCTCGAATTCAGCCTCGCCCGGCCGCAGGTTGGGCCTCGTCTCGAGCCAGGCGTCTCGCTCGGCCTTGGCATTCTGCAGCAGTTCTTCCAGCGGGCCGGCATCGCCGGCCGCGAGTTGCTCCCGCGCCTCAACCAGGAAGCGCACCATCTCATCGATCCAGCGGGTGAGCCCCTGCCTGTTGGTGAGCAGAATATCGCGATGCATCTCAGGGTCGCCCGAGGCCAGGCGGGAGACGTCGCGGAAGCCGCTGGCGGCGAGGGAGGCGAGCTCCTTCCAGGAGGGACTGCTGGTGGTCACATGCACCAGGCCGACCGAGAGCAGCAGCGGCAGATGGGAGATGCCGGCCACGTAGGCGTCGTGCTCCTCCGGGTCGATGTAGTAGGGCTTGGCGCCGATCGTTCGCACCATCGCCTCCACCGCCTCGAGGGCGGGCGCGGGCGTGCCGCGGCTGGTGGTGAGGCAGTAGATCGCGCCCTTGAAAAGATCGGGGTCGGCGGCGGCGGCGCCCGCCTGCTCCTTGCCGGCCATGGGGTGGCCGCCCACATAGGCGATGCCGCTGGGTAGGCTGGCGGCGGCCCAGCGGCTCACCTCGGCCTTGGTGCTGGCCACATCGGTGACGACGGCGCCAGCCGGCAGCAGCGAGGCGAGCTGGCCGAACAGCTCCCGCACCGCCTGCACGGGGGTTGCCACCACCGCTATGTGGGTATCGCGGACGGCCTCGGCCAGCGAGCGGGCCTCACGGTCGATCGCGAGGCGGCCGCGGGCCTCCTTCACCGCCCGCTGGTCACGGTCGAAGCCGATGACCTCGATCTCGCCGAGGGGCGACTCCTTGACGTCGGCGCTGCGCAGGGCCATGCCGAGCGAGGTGCCAATCAGGCCGAGTCCGATGATGCTGATGCGGATCATAGGGTGCTCCTTGAGCTTAGGACGCCTCGGCCTCCACCTGGGAGAGGAACAGCAGTTCGGTGATCACCAGGGCCAGGGCCAGCAGTAGCAGGCTGACCCAAGTGAGCACCCGGAGGGCGGCGAGGGCGACAATAGTGGCGAGCAGCAGGCCCACCTCATACGACTGGCGGCGCACCCTGCGGCCATCGAGGGCGCGGGCCCGCTGGCGGAAGAGACGCAGGCTGGCGGCGTGGATCAGCGGCCGGGCCAGGGCTGCGCCGCAGAGGAAGAGGGCCATCAGCAGTAGCGCGTAGATCGGCAGGTCGGGCAGCGAGAGCAGCCACTCCCGCGGCGCGGGCACGAAGGCGAGGCAGTAGAGCAGCAGGCCGGCGCCCAAGGTGCCCTCGACCGTGAGGCCAGTGAGCCCGCTGCCCCACTCCACCGGCCCGAAGGTGAGCAGCGAGGCGGCCAGCACCAGCAGATAGAAGAGCAGCCGCGGCGGCGCGAGCGGCGGGTCGGCGCGGGAGACGCCGCCGAACAGCAGCAGCGCGATCGCGCCCGCCCAGCAGAGGCCGGCGGCCGCCGCGGCCAGAATCGAGAATTGAGCATTGGGCATGGAGAATTGCGGGCGGGGGTTCTGCCTGGTGTCACTCATGGTCGGCTGCCTCTGCCGGCTCGCTCTGGCTTGCTCACCATGCTCAGGGCTCAACTCGCGCCATGCGCTGCCGCAGCAGATGGTCGGCGAGCACGAGGGCCAGCATAGCCTCGGCGATCGGGACCAGCCGCGGCAGCACGGTGGGGTCGTGGCGGCCGTGGATCTCGATCGTGGCGGGGTTCCCCTGGCGGTCCACCGTCTGCTGGGGTCGGGCGATCGAGGCTGGCGGCTTGGCGGCCAGGCGCACCACGATCTCCTCGCCGGTGGAGATCCCGCCGAGGATGCCGCCGTGGTGATTGCTGCTCGTGCCGATGCTGCCGTCCTCGCGGCGCACAAAGGGGTCGTTGTTCTCCGAGCCCCGCAGGCCGGCCACAGCGAAGCCCTCGCCGAACTCGACACCTTTGATCGCGGGGATGGAGAACATCGCCTTGCCGATATCGGCCTGGAGCTTATCGAAGACTGGCTCGCCGAGGCCGGGAGGGACGCCGCGGGCCCGCACCTCCACGATGCCGCCGAGGCTATCGAGGGAGCGCCGGGCCTGGTCCACCCGCTCCACCATCTGGGCGGCCACCGCGGCGTCGGGGCAGCGCATGATATTGCGCTCGATCTCGGCCTCGTCGAACACCTGGGCTCGCAGATCGGAGCCCAGCTGCAGCGTGTAGCCCACGATCTGCACCCCGGCGCGGGCGAGGAGCAGCCGGGCCACTGCCCCACCCGCCACCCGGCCGATCGTCTCGCGGGCGCTCGAACGACCGCCGCCCCGCCAATCCCGGTGGCCGTACTTGGCATCCCAAGTGTAGTCGGCGTGGCCTGGCCGGTAGAGATCCTTGATGTTCTCGTAGTGGCCCGGCTTGGCGTCGTTGTTGAAGACGAGCATGCTGATCGGCGTGCCCGTGGTGAGCCCCTCGAAGACACCCGAGAGGATCTGCACCCGGTCGGGCTCCTGGCGCTGCGAGCTCACCTTGCTCTGACCCACTCGGCGCCGGTCGAGCTCGCGCTGCACATCCTCGACGGCGAGGGGCAGCCCCGCCGGACAGCCGTCTACGGTGCAGCCAACCGCAGGCCCGTGGGACTCGCCCCAGGTGGTGAGCCGGAAGGCCTGTCCGAAGCTGTTGCCTGGCATAGAGGTACTGGCTCTTGGATACTAAATACTACTGGCACATCTCGGGGAGAGTGGCCGCCCGCACAACTGTGGCTCCTATAGAGATACAGGGGGCACAGGGTTATAGTACCACGTCTTACCGGGGCGGCAGATAGGTGAAGTAGAGCAGGCGGTAGTTGACCGAGCCGTTGGGCTGGCGAGTGCCGTGCCAGAGGGCATAGTAGGGCACGCTGTTATCGCAGGCGAGGTGGGGCGGGCAAGGCCCGGCGAGCTCCCAGGGGCCGAGCGCCACCGCGAAGACGGGCGGCCGCAGCAGGCCTCGCTGCATGGCCAGCAAGCTCAGCGGGCAGCTCGCCACCAGGGCCGCCAGGAGGAGGGCGAGACTCAGCAGCAGCGCGCTGCCACGAGTACTGCGCCGGCGCCTGCTTGGCGTGTCGTGCTCCATGCCGACACGATAGCACAGTTCCGCCGGCGCTGGCATGCCCCTTGCACGATCGAGGATGCGCGCAGCCCGGCTGCGCGCGTGTCGCCTCTTGTAAGGGAAGGAAGC
>DAOUGF010000110.1:0-7850 GCA_034429295.1 Chloroflexaceae bacterium | reverse complement strand
TCACCACGGCGATGCCTCGCTCCTGAGCGCCCGGCGCCACGCGCACCGCCTGCGGGTCGGAGGCACTATCGTCGATCCGGTACTCGTTGCCAAGCCCATCGCTGATGCTGATATTGTCGCTGCGGAGCGGAAACTCGATCGCCCGGTCGGAGTTGTTCTGCACGCTCCAGGTGAGGCGGATCTCGTCGCTGCAGGTGGAGACCTGCTCGAGGGCGACGATGATCTCAGGGGCGACCGCGGCGCCGCCCTCGGCCACGCTCAGCCAGCTCCGGCTGGCCTGGTCGTAGCGCTTGCCCACCAACTGCGAACCCGACCAGACGCAGGCGGGGTCGGCCAGGACCCCCCCAGCGCTGCCGGCATCGCCCGTGGGCACGCCTGTCACCTCGGGGATGGGCGCAGGGGGCGCGTCGGCGATCGGGATCACGCGGGTGGGCCGCAGCAGCAGGGCCAGGAAGAGGATCGCGGCCAGGGCGGCCATGGCGACGGCCACGCGCCCCATCGGGCTGGCGATGGCGTGCAGCACCCGCCCCCACAGCGTGGTTGGGGTCGGCGGCGCCTCCGGCTCCTGCGCCGCTTGGGGCTGCTGGGGCGCCTCGGCAGGGGCCTCGGCCTCGGCGACCGCCTGCGGCGGGGCTACCACCGCCGCGAGCGCCGCGGCATCGGTCGGATCAACCATTGCGGCTGGGTCGGCGATCACGCCCCGCAGCACAGTGTTGATCTCGTTCCAGGGGGTGCAGTGGAGCAGCGCGGGGATGGCGAGCATCTCCTCGTCGGTGAGCTCGATCTCCGATGAGCGCTCGGTGATCAAGTAGGAGGGCAGCTCGTCCATGCCCTTCAGCTCAACCTTCCAGTCGAGCTCGATCTCCGAGCCCTCCTGGATGGTGGGGGCGATCACGACGACCCGCTTGCAGGTGCGGAAATCGATGTCGTTGGCCTTCTGAGCCGAGAGGAACTCGCGCCGGTGCTCGTTGAGGAAGTTGGTGAGGGCGTGGAAGTAGGAGATAACCTGGTTGTAGGGGTTCTTGCGGCCGGGGTTGAGGCGCTTGCGCTCGCCGTTGCGCCCCTCCACGAACCAGGGGCCGTTCACGCTGCCGATCACGCGCCCGTCGCAATGCTTCAGCTCGATGATAAAGATCGCGTCGTGCTTGATGATCACCAGATCGACGGTGCGGCCACCCACGCTGAAGTTGGCGAGGATCAGGTAGAGCCCATCCAGCCTATCGAGGCCTTGGGCCAGCGCCATGATCGCGCGCCGCTCGTTGGGGTGCTCCGGCTTCTCGCCGATCCAGACCTGGACTGCCATGGGGGTTGAGGATTGAGAAGCGAGAATTGAGAATTGAGAAGTTGACGCTGCGCGGCTTTCTCAATTCGCCACCCTCAGCTCTCAACTATTCATCGAGCGCAAGCGTCTTCCGCAGCTCCACCACCTGGTCGCGCAGGCTCGCCGCCTTCTCGAACTGCAGTTCTTTGGCGGCCTGCTTCATCTGCTTCTCGAGATCCTTGATCAGCTTGTGAACCTCGTCGCGGGGGATGTCAGCGAGGGCCGGCGGGGCAGCCGCATCCTTGCCGTCAACGGTGTACTCGCCCCGCTCCTCGGCCATCTTGCGGATGCGGTCGGTGAGATCGCGCACACCTTTAGAGATGCCGACGGGCGTGATATTGTTCCGGATGTTGTGGGCCATCTGGATGTCGCGCCGGCGCTGGGTCTCCCTGATCGCGGCCTGCATTGATGCGGTGATCGTGTCGGCGTACATAATCACCCGGCCCTCGAGGTGGCGAGCTGCGCGGCCGATCGTCTGAATCAACGAGGTTTCCGAGCGCAGATAGCCCTCTTTGTCGGCGTCGAGGATGGCCACCAGGCTCACTTCCGGCAGGTCCAGCCCCTCCCGCAGCAGGTTGATGCCGACCACCACATCGTAGACGCCGAGCCGCAGGTCCCGCAGGATCTCCACCCGCTCGAGGGTGTCGATGTCGGCGTGGAGATACATGGTGCGGATGCCCATCTCCTTGAGATAGTCCGCCAGGTCCTCAGCCATGCGCTTGGTGAGCGTGGTGACGAGGGCCCGCTGGCCCTTCTGCACCCGCGCCCGCACCTCGCCGATCAGGTCGTCCACCTGGCCCCTGGTGGGCCGCACCTCAATCTCAGGATCGAGCAGGCCGGTGGGGCGGATGATCTGCTCGACGATCTGCTCGGAGTGCTGCCGCTCGTAGGGCCCCGGCGTGGCGGAGACGTAGATCGCCTGGTAGATGTGGCTCTCGAACTCCTCGAACTGCAGCGGACGGTTGTCGAGGGCCGAGGGCAGGCGGAAGCCGTAGTCCACCAGCGTCGTCTTGCGCTGGCGGTCGCCGAGGAACATACCCCGCACCTGGGGCAGCGTGATGTGGCTCTCGTCTACGAAGAGCAGGAAGTCGTCGGGGAAGTAATCCAGCAGCGTCCAGGGCGTCTGGCCGGGGGAACGGCCATCCATGTGGCGGGAGTAGTTCTCGATGCCTGAGCAGTAGCCGACCTCCGAGAGCATCTCGAGGTCGTACATGGTTCGCTGCTTGAGGCGGGCGGCTTCGAGCATCTTGCCAGCGGCCTCAAGCTCCCGCAGGCGCTCGCCGAGCTCTTCCTGGATGCTCTGTACCGCGGCGGCGAGCTTCTCCTTGGTGGTGACGAAGTGCTTGGCAGGGTAAATGTCAACGGAGGTGCGGGTGAGCAGCACCTCGCCGGTGAGCGGGTCGAACTCGGTGATCTTCTCGATCTCGTCGCCCCAGAACTCCACCCGGATGGCCGTCTCGCTGTTGGCCTGCATAATATCCAGCGTATCGCCGCGCACCCTGAACGTGCCGCGGTGGAAGTCGATATCGTTGCGCTGGAACTGCAGGTCGATCAGCTGGCGCAGCAGCTTGTCGCGGTTGCGCACCTCGCCCTGGCGGATGGGGATCACCACCTGGCCGTAGTCCTGCGGCGAGCCAAGGCCATAGATCGCGGAAACCGACGCGACAATCAGCACGTCGCGCCGGGTGAAGAGGGCCTGGGTCGCGGCGTGGCGGAGCCTGTCGATCTCCTCGTTGATCGAGGCCTCTTTCTCGATGTAAAGATCCTTCGAAGGGACGTAGGCCTCGGGGGTGTACTCGTCGTAGTAGGAGATGAACATCTCCACCGCCGCGTCGGGCAGGAAGTCGCGGAACTCGGCCCAGAGCTGCGAGACGAGCGTCTTGTTATGGGCTAACACGAGCGTGGGCCGCTGGGCCTGCTCGAAAACTTTTGACATCACAAACGTCTTGCCCGTGCCAGTGGCGCCGAGCAGCGTCTGATGTTTGTAGCCGTTTTTCAGGCCATGAACCAGCTTCTCGATCGCCTGGGGCTGATCGCCTGTAGGCTGGAATGGGGCCTCGACACGGAATGACATAGGGGTGACCGTCCGGGCTACACAGTCAGAAAGGGAGTAGCCAGCAGCAGAGGGCAGGGGCCGCTCCATCGCGGCGGGGAACCTCTGGCAGCTGACTACGTGGCTGTGTTCATTATAGCGTACCCGCGCGGCTTTTGCATGGGTCTCCGGGCCGAAGCGCACGGGTGTGCTATCGACGGGAGGAGGGCAGGAAGAATCGCGGGCGCTTCCCGCAGGATCAGCGTATCATCCCGTTAGCCCCTAGCACCGGCAGGTGCACCACCACCGTGGGCGGCAAGGGCGCCAGGAAGAGCTCGAACACCCCGTCGATCTCCTGGTCGGCGCGGTAGACCACGCGCTCATCCGTGGGGAGCGGCGCGAAGCCGGCCAGCACGTCGCCGCCGGGCGGCAGCTCGCCGCTGACGCGGGTGGGCAGCCCGGGGCCGCGCAGCGGGGCCACAAAGAGCTCCTGCACCTCGTCGCTGCGCTGGTCGGCGCGATAGACCACGCGGGCGCCGTCGGCGCTGAGCCTGAATTCAGCGACGTTCCCGCCGCGCACAAGGTCGCCACTGCGCACAACTGGCGGCTCGCCTCCTGCGATGGCGACGGAGGAGAGGACGATCTGGCCTGCGCCCTCGCGGTCGCCGGTAAAGACCACGGTTGCACTGTCGGGGCTGATCACGAAGGCGGCGATCACGGCGTTGGGCCGCGGCGGGCCGCTGAGCAACACAGGCAGGCTGCCGCCCTGGATCGGCGCGGCGTAGAGCCGCTCCTGGGGCACGCCGGCCTCCAGGATGAGGCTCTCGAAAACGACGCTGGCGCTGTCGGGGCTGATCGCGAAGCGACGCACGCCCCCGCCCGTGCCCGGCGGGAGGTTGAGCTTCACCGGCGGGGCGTCGCCGCTCAGCGGCGCGCTGTAGAGTTCAAGGATCTCGTCGGCGTCCTGGTCGGCGCAGTAGACCACGCGCCGGCTGTCAGGGCTGATCAGGAAGGGCACTGGCTGGGAGCGCTGCGTCTGGCCTTGGCAGGCATCGCCCACGTACACGTCGCGGTCGGGCGGCATGGGCGGGCTGAGGCGCACCGGCTCGCCGCCACCGATCGGCACGCTGTACAGCTCCACCACCCCGGCGCTGTGCTGGTCGCCTGCGAAGACCACCCGGCTGCTATCGGGGCTGACGGCAAAGGCGACGATGCCGCCACCCTCGGGCAACGCGCCGTTCAGCGGGGCGGGCGAGCCGCCGGTGATGGCGACGCTGAAGAGCTCGCGGGCCGCGCCGCGCTGGTTGGCGATGAAGACCACCCGCTCGCTGTCCGGGCTCACCTCGAAGGCGAAGAGGGAGCGGCCCGGCCCGAGGCTGGTGAGGCGCACGGCTTCGCCGCCTGTGATCGGCACGCTGTAGAGGTCGAAGACCTGCGGCGCATCCTGGTCGGCGATATAGAGCACGCGCCGCCCATCTGGGCTGATCCGTGCGCTCACGACTTGTCCGCCCTGCGAGAGTGGCGGGTTGAGCTTCACGGCTGGCCCGCCCGCCACCGGCGCGCTGTAGAGCTCCGGCACCCCGTCGGTGGCCTGGTCGGCGATGTAGACCACATGCCGGCTGTCGGGGCTCACGACGAACTGCTGCACATCGCCGCCGGCGACCATAGGCCCGCTCAGCCGCCGCGGCTCGCCCTCCCCGGCGATGGCCCGGCTGTAGAGCTCGAACACTTCGTCGGTCTCCTGGTCGGCCACGTAGACGGCGTAGGCGCCGTCGGGCGTGAGCCTGAAGTCGCGCACATCGCCGCTGATCGAGCCGGTGTCGGTCAGCGTTGTGACAGCGCCCCCGGTGAGCGGAGCGCTCATCAGGTTGTAGACCTCGTCGGTCACAGCGTCGGCGCGAAAGATCACGGGGCCGCCCGCAGCGCCGAGGATGAAGTCGTGCACGTCGCCGCCGCTCACCAAGGGCGGGCTGAGACGGACGGGCGTGCCACCGGCGAGTAGGACGGCGTAGAGCTCGACCACGCCGTCAACATCCTGGTCGGCGCTGTAGACCACCCGCTGGCTGTTGGCCGCGATGGCGAAGCGCTCGACGCTGCCGCCCGGGGCGAGGGGGCCGCCGATCACAATCGCGCCGGAGCTGCGGTCGGTCGGGCTGGAGCCGAGCTCGAAGCGCTCGTCCTCCCTGAAGTCGCCGCGATAGATCACCCGGCTGCCGTCCGGGCTGATCGCGAACTCGCGAATGTCGCCGCCCGGCGGCGGCGGGGCTGAGAGCAGGAAGGCCTCGCCCGTGCCATCCCGCAGCACGGTGTAGAGCTCGAAGCGGTTGTCGGCGTTGTCGGCGCGGTAGATGATCCGGTCGCTGTCGGGGCTGATCCTGAAGTTCGTCACGTCCTCGTGCCCGCCGATCAGGTTGCTGAGCAGCGCCACGGCGCCGGGGGTGAAGGAGGCCGCGACCCGGTGAAGCTGATAGAGGCCGTTACTGGGATCGGCGATAAAGATGATGTCGGCGCCGTCTGGCGTGAAGGCGTAGGGCAGATCGTCGGGGAAGACCAAGTCATCAGGCGGCAGGTCGGCCGGCGGCGGGGCCTCGACCGAGGCGCCGGCGGGGAGAGTGGTGAGATTGGTGAAGAAGGCGATCGGCCCGCTGATCGGGCTGAGGAAGAGGTTCGTATTGCCGGCGACGGGGTCGAGGATGCGCGAGACCACGCTGGCACCGCCGGGGCTGATCACGAAGTCGAGCACGCTGGGGCCGCCGGCCAACCCGACATCGCCGAAGGTGAGGCTGCTCGGCGGGCTGCCGCCCGTGAGGGGCGCGCTGAAGAGGCCGAAACTGCCGGCCTCCACGGGGTCATAGCGGAAGACAACCCGCTGGCTGTTGGGCGAGATGGCGAAGTCGGGCTGCACGTCGCCCACGGCCGAGGCCCGCTCGTTCAGGCGGACGGCGGGACCGCCGCCGATCGGCGCGCTGAAGAGGTCGAACTGCTCGTCGTTGTCCCGGTCGGCGCGAAAGACAACACTTGAGCCGTCGGGGCTGAGCAGAAAGTTGGTGACGTCGCCAGCGGGGGTGAGGAGCGGGTTGAGGACCACGGGTTCGCCGCCGGCCAGGGGCACGCTAAAGAGCTCGAAGCTCTCATTCACCCGCTGGTCGGCCCGGTAGACCACGCGGTCGCCGGCGATGGCGAACTCGATGACGTTGCCGCCTGGCGCCAGGTCGCCGTTCAGCCTCTGGGGCTCGCCGCCGGAGAGGGGCAGGCTGTAGAGCTCGACCACGTCGGCGGTGCTGCGGTCGGCGAGGAAGACGACGGCGCTGTTGTCCGGGGCGAGCTGATAACCGGGGAAGAGCGGGCGGCCGCTGGCCGGATCGCGGCGCTCGGCCGGCTCGATGCGGCCGCCAAGGGCCAGGGGAGCGTTGAGCTTGCGGGCGGCGCTCTCGGCGAGCGCGGGGGCCGTGGCTGCGGCCATGATCAGGCCCGCGACCATCAGCAAGCAGCGAAGGCCTGGTGCACGCTGCATAGGGCATCCTTTCTGCCGGCTGCCATACGAGGGCAGCTAGACACTGGATCAGCGTGGGAAGGATGCGGGAGTTGGGCGTCGGTACCAACCAGAACGGGTGCGCTCGGGGAGTTGAGCTTACTGGGGGATTACGGTGGGGGTTTGGATCGCGAAATTCGCGAAAGCTAGCGCCGCGAAAAACGCGAAACGAAGGCGCGAAAGCGGCGAAAGGGAAGACGCGAAAGAAAGGCGCGAAGACGCGAAAGGGAAGACGCGAAAGAAAGGCGCGAAAGCGGCGAAAGGGCACGGGTATAATCAAGCGGCAAGGTTCGATGTAGCCCAGGAGTCCCGATGCCGCCCCACCACCCTTACCCCGCCGCCCGCCGCGACGACGTGATCGACGACTTCCACGGCACGCCCATCGCCGACCCTTACCGCTGGCTGGAGGACCCGACGAGCGCTGAGACGCAGACGTGGGTCGCAGCGCAGAACGCCCGCACCCGCGCCCTGATCGACTCCCGCCCCGACCTCGGGATGATCCGCGAGCGGCTGAGCGCGGTCTGGAACTACCCGAAGTACGGCGTGCCCTACCGCCGCGGCGGGCGCACCTTCTTCTCGCTCAACGACGGCCTGCGCAATCAGGCCACGCTCTATGTGCAGGACGCACCCGAGGCCGAGCCGCGAGTGCTGCTCGACCCGAACCTGCTGAGCGAGGACGGCACGGCCGCCCTCACCAGCGAGTCGGTGAGCCGCGACGGGCGCCTGCTGGCCTACGGCATCTCCTGGGGCGGCTCCGACTGGCAGGTGCTGCGGGTGCGCGACGTGACGACCGGCGAGGATCTGCCGGACTTGATCGAGTGGTGCAAGTTCGCCGTGGCGGCCTGGCATCCCGACGGCTCAGGCTTCTACTACAGCCGCTTCCCCGATCCCGCCACCGTGCCGCCGGGCCAGGAAAGCTACCATAACAAGGTCTACTGGCACCGCTTGGGCACGCCGCAGGCCGA
>DAOUGF010000109.1:0-6236 GCA_034429295.1 Chloroflexaceae bacterium | reverse complement strand
GGGCGGGTTGCACGAGCGGGGGCGCTTTGGTATAATCCCCGGCGATCCTCCACGGGGAGGTGACGGAGTGGTTGAACGTGCTCGTCTCGAAAACGAGTAGGGCCTGAAAACCCTCGCGAGTTCGAATCTCGCCCTCCCCGCCAGATTGGCGAGCGGCGCCCAACCTGCCAGCCAGGTCGGGCGTCGCCGATTCTCAGGAGGCACGATGACGCTCGAGGAGCAGCTTGCGGAGCGGGAGCGGCTGATCGCCTGGCTCCAGGAGCAGCTGGAGCGCCAGCGGGCGATCAACGGCGAGCTGCGGAAGGCCGTGGCCGATCTGGCGCGCACCTTCCAGGAGTCGTTGGCGGCGGCGTACGAGGCCGGCGAGAGCGGCGACATCGAGGCGGTGCGCCGCATCACCCGCGCGAACCAGCGGAATTGGCAGCACTACCTGCAGCAGATTGTGGCGGCGAGTAGGCCTTTGGATCGCGAAGGGCGCGAAACGTAGCGAAAAACGCGAAAGCGAAGGCGCGAATACACGAAATAGAAGACGCGAAAGAAAAGCGCGAAAGCGCGAAGGCGTGGCTACTTCAGGCTTGTGATTAGCTCGCGGAGGGCGGCGCGGGCGAGCTCGGCCTCGACGCTGCCGTCGGTGTAGATGGCGACGGGGCTGCGCTCGCGGTCCTCCTGAGAGGCGGTAAAGGCAGGCACGCCAGCCAGACTCGCCTCGTCCCCGGCGGCGATGGTCGTCAGGGCATCCGGGCTGTTGCTGAAGATGATGTAGTGATCGATCAGGGCGAAGGCGGCGATCGGGCTGGGCGCCCCGCCCTCCTCGACGTAGATCGTGGCATCACCGACCTGCTCGACGCTGAATGTGGCGCCGCGGGCCTCGCGGGCCGCGCGGTGCTTGGCCAGAAAGGCCTCGGCCTGAGGGTCGTTCTTCGAGCTGAAGAGGAAGATCACCTGGCCGTTCCGCAGCAGAGCCTCACCAGGTTTGGCGCCCTCCATGACCGTTGCGTCCACGCCGCGCACAGCCACCGCGAGCTCACTGCCGAGCCAGGTGGCAACGTGATCGAGGATGGTCACGCCGAGCAGGCGCTCCAACGGCGCCACAAGGGAGGCCGGCTCCGGCACTCCTAAGCCCTGGCGCAGCCCGCTCTGGAGCTGGTTCACATCCACCACGCCGCCGATGTTGGGCGGCACAGCGGCGTAGAACTGGGTGTCGGGCGGGAGGAGTTGCGGCGCACTCGGGCCGCGAGTGGCCAGGAATAGCCAGATCAAGAGGGCGCCGCCGACGATGAACGTGATGAGGGTAACGCCCAGGCCGCCGACGAAGGCGTAGCCGATACCTCGCTGAACCTTCGCCTCGTCGTGCGACCCGCGGGGGGCGGGGCCGGTGGCCGTCTGTGCAGACATCTGTCGCTCCACAGGGCCGCGCGTGCTGGCAGCGGCCCGACATTGATTTCAAGGGGGCGCGCCGCGCCCATGCAATTGCATGGTACCATGTTCGAAAGAGCATGCCGACAGCGACAGCATATGCGCCTCGAGACACTCCCGCTCGCGCAGGCCGCGGGCCACATCCTCTGCCATAACCTCGCCGACCCTCAGGGTCGGAAGGCGTTCACGAAGGGCCGTATTGTGCGGCCGGAGGATCTGCCGCGCCTCGAGGAGCTTGGCCTCAAAGCGGTGCGGGTAGCCATCCTCGACCCCGACGATGTCCACGAGGATGAGGCGGCCGCACGGCTAGCGGCCGCAGTGGCGGGGCCGGGCGTAAGCGCCACCACACCACGCACGGGCCGGGTGAACTTGCGGGCCGAGCACGCGGGTCCATTGGAGGTGGATGTAGAGGCTCTCCTGACGATCAATGAGGTGGATGGGCTGACGGTCGCCACCCTGCCCGAGCACACCCTCGCCAGGCCTGGCCTCAGGCTGGCCACGATCAAGGTGATCCCTTTCGCTGTGCCGGAGGCCGACCTGGCCCGCGTTGAAGAGATGGGCCGGGCCGCGGGCGGCGTATTGCGGGTGCGCCCGCTCCAAGTGCGGTCGGTGGGCGTGATCCTGGTGAGCAGCGCCGCGGCCCGCATCCGGGTGGAGCGAGGTGTCTATCCGGCCATCGAGGGGCGAGTGCGCGATCTCGGCGGGGAGGTGATCGCGACGCGCTTTGTGCCGCCTGATGAGACCGCCGTGGCCGCGGCCGTCTCCGAGTTGCAGGCCATGGGCGCCGAGCTGATCATCGCCGCGGGGGAGACCTCGGTGGTGGATCTGGAGGATGTAACGCCGCGGGGCGTGAGGCTGGCCGGCGGCCGCGTGGAGCATTACGGCGCCCCGGTGGAGCCGGGCAACCTGCTGCTGCTGGCCTACCTCGATCGCTCCGGCGCCGCGCCGCTGCCGGTGCTCGGCGCGCCGGGGTGCGTGCGCTCGCGCGACACGAATATCGTCGATCTGCTGCTGCCACGGCTGATGGCCGGCGAGCAGGTACGGCGGCGCGATATTGTGGCGCTTGGGCACGGAGGGCTGCTGGGGTAGCAGCGTACGGGGCGGTTGCCCCGCTGGCCCCGCTGGCGTATAATGGCGCCGCGTGGGCCGCTAGCTCAATGGTAGAGCAATCGGCTCATAACCGACGGGTTCTGGGTTCGAATCCCGGGCGGCCCACCAATATCCCTCCCCCCGACTACAGATCGAACGCCTCGGCCACAGCGACCTCCAGGCTCAGCGGCCGGCGACCACGCTGCCGGCGACGCTGGCCGCGGCGCCGCCTGCTCGGCACGCCCGGCGGGGCTAGAGAGACGCGATGAGTCGCCCCCCGATCTCCGCCGTGATCCCCACCTGGAGCGCACTGCGCTACCTGCCGGCCTGCCTCACGGCACTGCAGGCCCAATTGGGCCCCGCCGATGAGATCCTGCTGGTGGACAATCACTCGCGGGATCGGGCCGGCGATTGGGTGCGACACCACATGCCCGAGGTGCGCGTGCTTGAGCTGCCGGAGAACCAGGGCTTCGCCGGCGGCACGACGGCCGGGATCACGGCGGCCAAGGGCGAACTGCTGCTGTTGATCAACGACGACGCCCTGGCCGAGCCCGGCTGTGTGGAGGCCCTCTGGGCGGCGCTGCAAGGAGCGCCCGGCGCGGGCGCGGCCGCCGGCGTCCTCACCTTCAGCCGCCGGCCGGCTGTGGTGGCCTCCGCCGGCATCAGCTTTCAGCGCGACGGCGTGGCCACTGATCTGCATCTCGGCCTGCCGGTGGGCGCGCTTCCGTCTGCGCCGGTCGGGATCTTCGGCGCGAGCGGCGGGCTGGCCCTGCTGCGGCGCGAGTTGCTCGATGACGTGGGCGGCCTCGAGCCCAGCTTCTTCAGCTACCTTGAGGACGCCGACCTGGCGTGGCGGGCGCGCTTACGGGGCTGGGGCGCGGTGCTGGCGCCAGGCGCGCGGGCGCGGCACGTCTACTCGGCCACGGGCGGGCAGGGCAGCCCCCTCAAGCAGCGGCTGCTGGGGCGCAACCGGCTGCGGGTGATCGTGCGCTGCCTGCCAGGGCCGCTGCTGCGATCCTGCCTGCCCGCGATCCTCGCCTACGACCTGCTCGCAGCCACGTACGCCACGCTGAGACGGCAGCCCGCCATGATCGCCGGGCGGCTCGAGGCCCTGCGGGAGCTCCCCGCGCTGCTCGCCCAGCGGCGGCTCATCCAGGCGCGGCGCACGGCCAGCATCGGCGAGCTCGCCGCGTGGTTGGAGCCCGCCCCGGCGCCCCTCGAGGCGCTCCGGCGCCAACGGCGGCTCGCGGCGCTACTCAGCCCGTGAGGCGGGTGCCGCGCGGGCACAGGATTTGCTCCGTCTCAGGTCGCTTGTTCCGAGGCGTACAGCGCGCTATAATCAATAGAACATCGTTGCGAGCACCCTGTGGAGTCAAAGGAGACCACTATTAACGAGCTTCGTACACAAGACGGCAAGCGGCTGCACTCGACGGCGACCCCGCGGACGCGGGCGCTGCTCGTAGGAGCCGAGGTAGAAAGCTTCAAGAGCCCCTGGCGCGCCGAGGATTCGCTGCGCGAGCTGGCCATGTTGGCCGACACCGCCGGCCTCGAGGTTGTCGGGAGCATCTATCAGCGCATCCAGCAGCCGTTCCCGAAATTCTTTATTGGGCCAGGCAAGGTGAAAGAGGTCGCCGCGCTGCGGGAGCAGACGAACGCCGGCCTGGTGATCTTCGACGATGAGCTCAGCCCGGCCCAGACGCGCAACCTGGAGGAGGAGCTGCAGGTGGGCGTGCTCGATCGCACCGCCCTCATCCTCGACATCTTCGCCCAGCACGCCCGAACCCACGAAGGGCGCCTGCAGGTGGAGTTGGCTCAGTACCAATATCTGCTGCCCCGGCTGCGCCGCCAGTGGACTCACCTGGAGCGGCAGGCCGGCACGGGCGGCGGCACCTCCTCGGGCGGCGTGGTCGGCCTGCGCGGCCCCGGTGAGACTCAGCTCGAGATCGACCGCCGGCTGATCGACAAGCGGATCGCCTGGCTGAAGGAGCAACTGGCCGACGTGCACCGCCACCGCGAGCTCTACCGCAAGCGGCGGCGCCAGAGCGGCGTGCCGGTGGTAGCCCTTGTGGGCTACACCAACGCCGGCAAGAGCACCCTGCTCAACGCGCTCTCCGGCGCCGATGTGTACGCCGCCAACCAGCTCTTCGCCACCCTCGACCCGACCACACGCCAGGCCACTCTGCCAGGCGGCCAGGTCATCCTGCTCACAGACACCGTCGGCTTCATCCAGAAGCTGCCCACCCAGCTCGTGGCCGCCTTCCGCGCCACGCTGGAGGAAATCGACGAGGCCGACCTGCTGCTGCACGTGGTGGATCTGACCCACCCGAACGCCCAGGAGCACGCCCAGACGGTGGAGGAGACCCTGAAGGAGCTCGGCGTCGCCAAGCGCCCAACCCTCACCGTGCTGAACAAGGTGGACCTGATGGAGGGCATCGGGCCTGAGGCCGTGGGCGGCCTGGTGGCCGAGATGGGGCTACCGAGCGACTTTGTGGCCGTGTCGGCCCAGCGGGGCTGGGGGCTGGACGAGCTACTGGCCCGCATCGAGGCGACACTGGCCGAGACGATGGTGCAGCTGGAGGTGCTCATCCCCTACCAGCGCAACGACCTCGTCTCCCTCTGGCACCGGCGCGGCGTCGTCGAGCAGGAGCAGTACGAGGGCGAGGGCACCCACATCCTCGGGCGCATCCCGCGGGAGCTGGCGCCCCAGTTCGTGGGGTACGAGAACGGGAAGTAGAGAAGAATTGAGAATTGAAGATTGAGAAGGCCCACCAGTTTATTCTCGATCTTCAATTCTCAATTCTCAATTCGCATGCGCCGCTACCTCTCTCTGCTCGCGCTCTTCGCCCGCAACAGCCTGCAGGTGGTGCTGGAGTACCGGGCGAACTTTGTGGTGGCCTGCTTCCAGAGCAGTTTCTGGCTCATCTGGGGAATCATCGGCACCCTGGTCTTCTTCCGCTTCACCGGCACCCTGGGCGGCTGGACTCTGGCGCAGGTGTTGCTGGTCGTCGGGATGTTCCGCATCTTCGAGGGCATCATCGACGGCGTGATGCGCCCGAACATCACGCGGATCGTCGAGCACATCCAGAAGGGCACGCTCGACTTCGTGCTGCTCAAGCCGGTGGACAGCCAGTTCATGGCCTCGCTGCGCGAGCTGAACCTGCTGACGCTGCCGGACTTCGTGGTCGGCATCGCCCTGATCGGCTACGGGCTCTGGATGCAGCGGCTCGTGCCGGGGCCGCGGGAGCTGCTCGGCTTCGCGCTGCTGCTCGTCTGTGGGGCAGTGATCGCCTACAGCCTCTGGATGCTGCTCACCACCACGGCCTTCTGGCTCGTACGGATCGAGAACGTCACCGAGGTGCTCACCGCCGTCTACGAGACAGGTCGCTACCCGGTGAGCGCGTTCGGCACCGGGCTGCGGATCGCCCTCACCTTCGTGATCCCGATCGCCTTTATGACAACCTTCCCTGCGGCGGCGCTGCTGGGCACCCTGGAGGCGATCTACTTCGGCGTGGCGCCCGTGATGGCGCTGCTGCTGCTGCTCGCCGCCAGGACCTTCTGGCGCCACGCGCTGCGCTCCTACACCAGCGCCAGCAGCTGAGCGATCGCTCGATTGCAGTGCTTACGGCAGGTAGGAGGCGACCATCCACTGGAAGCCGTCGAGCGCGAGATCGCCGGAGATGCGGAGGCGGGGCAGGGTGAAGGGATCGGCCTGCGGCCCATCGGGCATGGTG
>DAOUGF010000108.1:0-8065 GCA_034429295.1 Chloroflexaceae bacterium | reverse complement strand
CGCCAGGGGCGCGGATCCGCATGACCCGCTCGTGAGTCCAATGACTCACTTCCCTGACGTCGCCCTCATGGTACGGCCCGCGCGGCGTGCTGTTAAGCCTGATCCTCGCAACGGCAGGTGAATCATTCGCAACCGAGACGAGCCCCGGCCAGCAGCGTGGCGCTTATTCGATGAGGGCTCGCGCCTGAGGCTCATCGGCCGGGCTCGCGGCAAGCGCCCACGGCGGGTTCGCGAGCGAACCGTAGCGCCATTGGTAGTAGTGCTGCCCTACATTGCCCATCTCCACCTGCCACGCCGGAGGATTTGCCGGTGTGTAGGTCAGGGTGCGCCGCTCAAAGAGCTGAACCAGGACCCACTGCTCCAGCCCGCGCACCCGCGCCCGCACCCAGTAGGCCTCGGTGATCGGGTGGCCGAAGGCGTAGAGCCAATCTGTGGGCTGCCGGCCCATAAAGCGCCAGAAGATCGCCGGGATGTTGTGCCCGGTCTCGGCGTCGTAGACGGCGAGCGTCGTCGCCTCGCTCGCCAACGTGGCGTCGTACCCCTGGCTGCCGGACTCAGTTGACGGCGTGAAGATCGTGCCAACCCGCTCACCGACGCGGCGCGGCGCGGGCGTCATGAGCGGCTCAAACGCGCCGTACCAGGGCGCTGGGTTGTTCTCAGGGTCGCCGGCCACCGGAATGGCGGCCTGGCACGGCCGCGGCGTGTAGCTCGGGCAGCCCTGGATCGACGCGAGGCCGTACTGCGCCTCCCCGCGCACCATCTCGACAACCAGCAGGCCGTTTGTCACATACCAGGGCGAGTCCGGGTTCTCGCCGATCAGCGACAGCTCCATACGGGCTTTATCGTAGTAGCGCACCATCCGGTAGCCGCCGGGCGACTCCTGGTTCGGCTCGTAGCGCTCGGCCCAAGCCCGCGGGCCCCAAACCCAAGACGCCTCCGCCGCGCTGTTGGTGCGGCGCCAGAGCTCGTCGAAGGCCCTGCGCGGCTCGTATGGGTCGGGCGAGAGCGCGGTGGTGTTGAGCCGCGCCACGCCGCGGTCGGTGGCGATATAGAGGCTCGAGCCAAGCACCTTCAGGTCGCTGATGCTGTCGCCGGGCAGCGGGGTTTCACCCGCGCGGATCGCCGTCGCGCCCGTCGCATCAAGCCGGTAGAGGCCGCCCGGCCATGTGCCGAGGTAGAGCGTGCCGCCCACGTAGGCCAGGCGCGTCGCGCCCTCGGCCCCGGCCGGCAGGTTGATCACGTCCCAACGAGCATGCGGGATGTTCTGCTGCACGAGGAAGCGGGCGCCCAGGATGGCGCCGACCCCGCTCGGCCCGACGTCGAGGTCGGTCACGGGGAGCGCGATCTCTGCCGGCGGCCGCTCGAGTAACCTGAGTTGCTCGGGACCGTCGGCGGGGAACTCGATCAGGGCGATGGCGCCGCGCCCCGAGCCGACGGCGATGCCGGCGCCGTAGCCGTAGGCCCGGATGGCGGTGGTGCCGCCCTCGTCCGGCCCCCAAATGGAGATCGCGCGCCAGCTGCCGTCGTGCTCGCGCACCGCGACCCCATCCGCCGTGCCGAGCCAGGGTCGGCTGATCAAGTCGGCGACTGGCCCTGCGGTGATGTTGGCGGGAAGCTCTTCCTTCGGCAGCATCTGCAGCGCGCCGCTCTCATCGAGCAGCCCGATCGCCGCCCCATAGCGGGGCACGCAGGTGCCGCGGAAGTCGGCGCTGTTATAGTCGTGGTAGCCGCCGAGCCTCAGCCACAGCCCCCGGGCCGACGCTGCCATCCCCAGCACCGAGGGACAGGCCTCCAGAGGCTCGGCCTCGATCGCCCAGCCACCGCCGGTGTAGGCCAAGTGCGCGAGTTGCCCGGCGCGGGGGAAGCCGCGGCCGCCGGCGAAGGTGCCGGCCCAGACGGCGCCGGTGCTATCGGGGGCGATCACCGTCACGAGGTTGTCGCGCAGGCCGCTAGCGACGGTGTAGACCTGCCAGGCGCCGGTGGTCGGTGCGGCGCGGGCGGGGAGCGGCGCCAGCATCAGCAGCGCGACGAAGAGCAGTCCTATCGGTCTCATCCCCATCTCCTTGATGTGTGCCTCGTGGCCCGCGCGAGCTGTGAGCCGCCAGCATCCACTGCGCATGCTCACGCCGGGCGGCGCCCGTTGTGTAGCGACGGCGGGCGCGCAAGGCCGTTGCCCGATCGCGGCCCAGTGCCCAGGATACGCCGGAGCGAGCCTCGTTAGGGGAAAGAGGCCGATCGACACGGGGAAGATCCCTTCACGGGCCGCCGGGCGCGGGGGCGGTGACGCGGGCCGGACAACATCCCGCATCCATCGACAGCCCGGCGCAGCCGGCCGGTGAATGGATCTCCTCGCGGTGTAGCGGCCCTGATACGCTCCTGATCGAGGTGCGGCTCTATGCTATGGAGAGCCACGATTATTCGCCAATAACGGCTCGGTTGAAACTTCCCAAGGGGGCGGCCACGATGGGCCGCCCTTACAGGCCCACACCGAGTGACATATGTGGTTCCATAGAGGGTTGCAGTTCGGAAGTGGATTGGACGACAGACCACGATCGAGCAGGCTGCGGGCGGTCGTCAGTCGTCCGTCGTTGGTCGTCCCAACCAGCCGCTCGCCGCGCCTTCGTCGTCGCCAGGCTGATCGTGCGCCTGTTCTCGAAGCGCTCTCGCCCGCCTAAGGAGGTTGGAGTATGTCTACCATTGCGGTGCGCAACTCGGCGGATCGGCGCCCTCCTCCACTGCGCCGCGCGATCGGCTGGCTGCTGATCGTCGTCGGCACGATCGCCTATGTCTACGCGGCCCTGCTGCGGCCTTGGCATACCCGCTGGGGGGCCAGCGACGCCGAGCTACAGGCTGTGCTGCCGGGCGATGAGCTCGTGCTCGCCCCCGTCGCGGTCACGACGCGAGCGATCGCCATCAACGCCCCGCCCGAGGCGATCTGGCCCTGGCTCGCGCAGCTCGGCCAGGGCCGCGGCGGCTTCTACAGCTACGAGTGGCTCGAGAATACTTTGCTCGGCTGCGAGATTGAGAACGCCGAGACGATCAATCCAGCCTGGCAGGGAATAGCTCCCGGCGATCTGGTGAAGATGCGGCCAGATCCGGCGATGCCTCCGGCTTATATCGTCGCCCAAGTACTGCCGGGCCGAGCCTTGGTGCTCGGACACCACGTGGGGCTGAGCACGGACCCGACCGCGCCTTGGGCCGACACCTGGCAGTTCGTCATTGTGCCGCAGGAGCCCGGCGGCTCCCGGCTGATCATCCGCACGCGCACGCAGGAGGCGCCCTGGATCAACCGCCTGCTGGAGCCCGGCATCTTCCTGATGGAGGAGCGCATGCTGCGGGGCATCCGCGAGCGAGCCGAGCGCTACGCTGTGCAGTTGAGCCGGTAGGGTTGGGTGCAGGCTGAAGCTGCGCTATCACCCTCATCTCCGCCGCACGCGGGCACCCTTCTCCCGCCTACGCGGCCCGAGCCGTTGCCTCCGGTATAGTCGCAAGCTCGGCCAGCCTGTGCAAGACCGCGGGATCTGTGGGGCGCTCCGCCAGGAGCAGGCGCGCCAGCAGCGTGTCGAGCGTGGTGGGGTTGGCCGCAGCCACCGGCACCAGCGAGCGGATCAGCGCCGCCCGCTCCGCAGCGCTCAGACTGGCGTCTGCGAGCGCCTCGGCTGCGAGCCTGGTCGCCAGCAGCGGCGCCAGGCCAGGATCGGGCACCTGGACGGTCGTGCCGTCGAGAATCGGCTCGTCGGGCTGCCAGGCGCGGTTCAGACGCAAGAACTCCGGCAGGCCACGCTGGTACGCTGACGCGAGCATGGCGAGGGTATTCGCCCGCAGGACCCTGTCCGGCAGCGGGAAGGACTGTGGAGGGCCGCCCCGGCCAACATAGGTGTGGCCGACAATATGCAGCGAGGCATAGCGTTCCGAGTGGGGCTGCTCGCGCAGCGCCCGGATCTCGTCGTGCAGATTCACGATGGGCTGGCTCCACCAGCGGCTACGCATCGCGTTGACCCGCGCCGTCATGCGGGCGCAGAAGGTGCCCTCCTGGATGTTGTGGGCTGCCTCCTGTGCGCTATCCAGCGACCAGATGATCCAGTTCTCCTCAGCGCGCGGGCGACAGACACGGATCGCTTCGGCGATGGCGAGGCAGGCGGGGGCCTGGTAGCCGGCGAATCCGTAATGCAGCATCAACGCCTCGTGCAGGAGCTCCTCGCTCGGCGCGCCGACGTCGGCGCCTAGCACTGCCTGGGCTTGGGCGAGCGCCGCCAGGAGCCGCTTGTAGCGGCCCCAGGTATCGCCCTGGCCGCGGCCCGGGCTGAGGCTGTTCGCAGCGTGCCGGATCTCGGCGGCGAGCCTGGCCAGCCGCTCCGCGGCCGCTCGCTCGCCACTGGCTGCTGAGAGGGCCAGCACCGTCAGCGGCAGGGCTTCCTCGAACTCAGTGCTGCTGCCGCCCAACGCGCTGCCGAGCAGTTCGCGCACCCTGGCTTGCACCCAGCCCGGCTCCGTGTGGTGCAGGATCCAGCGCAACAAGGCCCACAGCGACTCGAAGCGGTAATTGGCGTAGACGTAGGCTGTGTGTACGCCCAGGTAGTCACTCAGGAGCTTATCGCCCGCCGCCGGATCGGCGAGCGCCAGGGCCACCAGCCGGGGGCCGAGATAGTGGGAGAGGAAGATCTCCTCGCTCATCGCGTCCACATCGCCGGAGGCTCCGTGCACCAGCAGCTCCCAGTTCACGCCCTCCTGCGACATCAGCAGCTCGTAGGAGGCAGTCGCCTCAGTCGACACGCCGGCCGCCACATCCAGCAGGGGGCGTACTTGCTCTGCATCCGTGGCAGGGGGCAGCTCAAGGTGACCCTGTGGCCGCGGCGCGCCATCCAGGTCCGCCGCGATCCAGCTAAGAAGCAGCTTGCGTTGGTCGTCTTCGGGGAGGGAGGCGATCGCATCGGCGACCTCGGAGCGGAGCGCGCGCGCCTG
The DNA here is from genome assembly GCA_034429295.1 of Chloroflexaceae bacterium. Lineage (GTDB taxonomy): Bacteria > Chloroflexota > Chloroflexia > Chloroflexales > Chloroflexaceae > OHK40. The sequence goes on along the minus strand of DAOUGF010000108.1, from coordinate 3,103 downwards.
GCGCTTAGCCTCCTCGGATGGCGCCGTCGCCGCCAGCCAGGCGATGGTGAGCAGCGCGATCTGCTGCCATTTGCTGTCCATCTCGAACAGCTCGAGCATGCGCCTGGCTCCGGCGATATCGCCGCGGGCCGCCATGGCGAAGAGCGGCTCGGGGCGCAGTCGCTCCCGCCGGAAGCGCACCAGCGCCAGCCCGCTCTCGACGAGCAGCGGCAGCCCTTCTGGGCTCTCGTCAAGAGCAGCGGCCTCAAGCCCGCGCTGCACATCGGCCTGCAGGCCGCGCAGATCCTGAAAGACTTCGAGATACAGCTCCTGAAACAGGCGGTCCGTCACCAGCTTGACCAGCGTCTCAGTGAGCGCATGGCGCTCGGGCTGGGCGGCCCTGGCGGCAGCATCGGCGAGGTGAGCGGCGTAGTAGTTCAGCGCGTAGCGGCTGCGATGCCTGCGCCACTGGGCGCAATACCTCAGCAGCTTTTGCTCGTACTGCTCCACCTTGAGCTTCTTCCGCAAGTAGTCCCGCAGGCGCGGATGCAGCAGGGTGTAGTCGCCCCGCGAGTCGCGCACGATGATCCGCCGCACTGCCGCGACGACCGTCTCGACATAATCGCGCTCGATCTCGCTCCTCAGGCTGGCGTGGAGCGCTTCCAGGTCGGCCGCGCCGATCGGGCCGAGTGCGGCCGCGAGCGTGCCTGTGAGGTCCACCAGCGCCTTCTGGCGCTTCTTCCGATCATCCTCCTCGCCGAACTCAGCCCGGATCGTCCGCCACCAGCGGTCGAGATACGACTCCATCCGGGCGGGCATCCTGGCCAGCCGGGCCGGATCAAGCTTGCTGGCTGCCGCGTCCTCGGCAAGGAGGCGCACAAACAGCGTGTCGGCGCCAAGCTCCGGACTGCCCTTATCGTAGATGGTGACCCTCAGCACCTGATCGAGCAGTTCATCGTCCTCGGCGAAGCGGAGCGCCCCGCCGCCCGCAGCCCGGAAGACCGCCCGCACGCCCTCTCTGGTGAGGCCGTGGAGCCACATGGGCCGCACCTGCTCGGCAGGGAGCGCAAAATCGAGCGTGGGATTGCCGCCCGTATCGCGGACGGTAAGGATGAAGTGCAGGCCCGGCGGCAGCTTTCGCGTCAGGTAGCGCGAGAGATCCCAGCCCGTCACCTCGTCCAGGCCATCGAGGACGATGGTATGCCTCTCCCGCGGCGCCTGGCCGAGCAAGGCGTCGTAGTATTTCCGCAGCTCTTCCGGCTGGCCTGTAAGAGGGGCGCTGAGCCCGTACCAGGGTCCGATCTGCTCCAGGATGCTCCGCAGGAACAGCCCCTCCTGGAGGCTCTCAGGGAGGCTAGGCGTGAAGAAATGGTAGGCGAGGGTCTCCCGGTGCCTCGCCACCAAGTTCGCCATCAGCGCGGTCTTGCCCAACCCTGCGCCGGCTTGGATGAGGCGATACCCTCCGGCCGGATCGTCCATAAACTGTTCGAGCTCGCTGAGGATCGCCTCACGGCCGGCGAAGAGTCGGGAGTGTTCCTCGATCAGGCCGTCGAAGATGACCCGCTGGGGCGGCTCCAGGTGGCGCTCGGCAAACAGCCGCCCACCCCGCAGGCGCAGGAAGAGCACTGGGATCGCCCACTCAAACTGGTCGCGTTTGAAGAGTAAGCTGCGGGACTCGTTGAGCGCGCGGTCCACCTGCCCGTGCTCGAACAGCCGGCGGTAAAAGTCGCCGGTCAGCTCGTGGGCCAGCTGCATTGGCACCAGGTCCTGCATGGCGACGACCGCGGGCACGCCGGCGCGGGCCAGCTTCGGCCCGAGGCCCACGAAGGGGTTGGCGCTCCCCAAGGGGCGCTTCGCGCTCTCGCAGGCGGCGAGGAAGATCAGTCTGGGCGGCGGCGTGACGCCGGCGAGCCCATCGCTGATCGTCTGGTCGAGGACGCGCTCGGGCGCCCCGCGGGCGACCTGCTCATTTCCCTCGTGCTCGAGCAGCAGCGCGGTGGTCGCCTCGTCGCCGGGCTCGTCCGCCTTGAGTTGGCCGTGGGCCAGGATGTGCAGCACGTGCTGGCCGTGGAGGTGGCGTTGGATGGCGCTCCAACTGGTCACGCCATCAATAACTCGCCAGCCCTCCTGCTCCAGCCGCTCCCGAAGCGCCGGCGGCAGGCTGCTACGGCCGGGGAGCAGCGTGGGGACCACGCGCCCCTGCTGCGCTTTCAGCAGGTCGGCGAGGGCGGCTGCTTCGGCGGCCACGTCGATCGGCGCCAACCTTGCCGGCAAGTCCGTCGGGTTGGCGATCGCCACCAGCATGCGCAGCGGGCGCTCCTCAACCGGCGGCAGATCGTCGGCGTCGGTGATCAGGAAGCGGGAGAATGGCGTCTGCGCCGAGGCGGCGATGGCGACCTCCTGGTCGCTGAAGACGTGAAACATCCGCTCCCAAGGCAGGGCGTGCAGCTCCGGGGCGAAGGTGGAGATCTCCAGCTGGAGGCGCATGATCGCGCCGGGGCCGGCGCGCCCCACGAGCTGCTGATACTTCCGGCCAACCTGCCCGGTGAAGAGCGCGTCGTACAGCTCCATGCCGTAGTCGTAGGCGCTGTAGGCGTGCTCGTGCTCTAGCAGCGCCTGCCGATCGATCCGGGCCCGCACTTGACCGAGCGCGCTCGTCCCATCTCGCAGCCCCACCAGATATTCACCGCTGCCGTTGCCGGCAGGGTCGATTACGATGGTGACGGCTAACTCGGATGCCATGCTGGGTCTCCGGCATCAATCCGTCGTGCCGGAAGGGAAGATCGTCTCAAAAACGTAGCTTAGCGTGTGTTGGGCAGGGGAATCATACACGAGGCAGATGAAAAAAGCTAGTATTGTGGCGGTTGTGGGAACTGGCGCCCTGCCGGGGAGGTGGGCAGGCTGCACACATCTGCTGCGGATGCTGGCGCCCCGCTTGATTTGTCAGGGGGCGCACGCGCGCCCCCGACACCTCCCGCGCCAGGGGCCTCGCCCCTGGACCCCAAAGCCGACGCTTTCCCAGGCGAGAGCGGCTGGCGGCGCATGCCCTCAACAGGTTTCACTTTTCGGGGAGCTCAGAGGTAGAGTTTCCAGAAAACCGCCATCTGCTGAGCGAAGCTCTCTA